>CAYGCC010000357.1:0-1527 GCA_964348165.1 uncultured Gemmatimonadota bacterium
AACCGCTCGGAGATTGCCGGATCGCCGCCCCCCACCACCACCAGGTCGCCGCTCAGCGTCCCATCCGCTTCTATCGCGCCCGCGGCCACGACGCGGGTGTGGAAGCGATAGTCCGCACCAAGACGCGCCAAGGCCACCGCCGCCGTGACCAGCTTGTTATTGCTGGCCGGCATGAACAGCTTCTCGGAGTTCTGCCGATAGAGGACCTCGCCCGTCTCCACCGACTGCACCATCACTCCCCAGTGGGCGTTGCGGAAGGCGGGATCGGCGAAAATATCATCCAGCTCGGCTCGTAGCGCTCCCCCCGCGCCGGGCCCGGGCCCGACAGGCGTGGCGGCCCGGGGCGCGCAGCCTGTCGCCATAGCGGCCAGGCCGGAGAGCGCGACTACGAACGCGCCGCGGACCCCGCAGCGCCTGCCGATCCGAATACCATTCGTCGCGCTTTGGCACGTTCGCACGCACACTCCCGGCCGCAGCAACCGCATGTCGTTATGCTTCCTTGATCCTCGAGCTGTGGGAACCTGGTGGGGGCCGCTCCCCGGCGACGGCCCCGCCGGCGATTTGAGTATAGCCGTGACCGGGACCGCCGGACAGCGCCGACCAGCCTCGGGATGGACCCTGTTCCGCACCGCCGCGCCGCCGCCGCTATTCAAGCCGTCCACTCAACAGGCCAAAGCGGGCCGGCGGGGTGCTGGACCGGCGCAACGGCCTACCCGCCAGGCCCCCTGCCCCCTATCTTGCTAATTCGTGGCCTCGTGCTAGAGGCCGAGAAGGGTAAATGGAGCCGACGATGAGCAAGCGGGAATACAGAACCGAGCGCGACACGCTGGGCGAGATGAAAGTCCCGGCCGCCGCTCTGTATGGGGCCCAGACACAGCGGGCCGTAGAGAACTTTCCGGTCAGCGGACTGCGATTCCCACGGCGCTTCATCCGCGCCCTGGGGGCGATCAAGATGACGGCCGCGCAGGTGAACGTGGCGCTGGAGACTCTCGAGCCGAAGGCGGGAAAGGCGATCGAGCAAGCCGCATGTGAGGTGATGGACGGAAAGCTGGACGCCGAGTTCGTGGTCGACATCTTCCAGACCGGTTCGGGCACGTCGACCAACATGAACGCCAACGAGGTGATCGTGAACCGGGCGACGCAGATCCTGGGCGGTGAGATCGGATCGAAGCTGGTGCATCCCAACGATCACGTGAACATGGGACAGTCGAGCAACGACGTGATCCCCACCGCATCGCATGTGGCCGCCTGCACCGCGATCGTCGAGGACCTGCTCCCCGCGCTCCGCAAGTTACACGACGCCCTCGCCGCCAAAGCCGGTGAGTTCGCCGACGTGGTGAAAACGGGCCGTACGCACCTTCAGGATGCGACCCCCGTCACGCTCGGCCAGGAGTTCGGCGGCTATGCGAGCCAGATCGAGCACGGTATCAAGCGCGTCGAGAACGCGCTGCCCCACCTGCGCGAGCTGGCCATCGGCGGCACGGCGGTGGGAACGGGCCTGAACGCTCACCCCGAGCTCGCGAATCG
>CAYGCC010000358.1:0-10011 GCA_964348165.1 uncultured Gemmatimonadota bacterium
ATTACCTGTTGTGGCGAAGCGAAGCCGATCACCTGGCCTGCATGAACAGCCCCGAGGTCGCCGCGAGGGGAAAGGCGCTGGTCGAATTCCTCGGGGCCGGTCGCGCCACCCTGGAGGTGAAAATCTTCGAGGTGGTGGCCTCGGTCCCAGCGGCCTGATTTCTTAGAGCTAGCGGCGGGCTACCCCCAGCTAACGCTTCACCAAGATCGGCACCGAGAAACGAGTCCGGTCCCACACCAGCTCCAGAGCGCCGCCGCCCGCCGCCGGCTCGACGGCGATCGTGAAGCGCTCGACCGCTTCCGGCAACGTCTCCCGTCTCATCTCTATCCGTGCCAGATCTTGCTCTGGGTGGTATTCGGTACCCGACTGGCCCGTTTGCCTGTTGATGATCAGCTTGGCCGATTCCGGAGTGTAGACGCTGAACAGCGTGTACTCTCCCGCCGGTACATCCACGCCGCCGATCCGCAGATCCCGATCGGTCGAGAACGCCGTGGCGGCGTTGGCCCCGGTTCGCCAGACCTCGTTCCAGGGAACCAGGCCACCCCAGATCTCGCGCCCTCGCTTGGCGGGCCGACTGTAGACTACCCTTAGGCGCGCGCCTCCGATCATCGTCTCGAACTCCGCCCGCGGCGACGCCACGCCCAGACCCGTGCCCCGAGCGTCCCGCGCTGCCCAATCTGCCGCCAACGCCTCGAGGTCGATGTCCTCGACACGCTCCCCCACGACCTTCAGCGTCGTTCGCTGGCCCGACCGACCGAGCACCTGGCCGCGGGAGTCCACGCGGACAAGGATCGGCGAGCCGAAGAAATCGAAGGTCACGCTGTCCGGTGACAGGCGCACGACGGCGTTCGGCACGACCTGGGCCCGCGCCGCCGAGAATATGTGAAGCGGGAAGCTGTCGGCACCCGCAGCGTTGGCCTGATGCACCGCCTGCTCCATCTCGGCGAACGTCAATTGTGCCGTACCGATGTTGGGGATGGCCCCGATCGGCACGGCCAGTCGGGTGGTCCCGGGGTCGCGGCCGCCGCGACGCTCGAGCGTGGCGCTATCGGCTTCCAAGGTGATGGTGAAGCCGAAGGGCGGCGGGCCCTCGGGGTTCTCCGGCGGCGTCACCCAGTTTACGTCCATGCTCCCGATCGTGCCGTCCGGCTTGAGCATCGCCCGGTAGGTCACGACGCGCGTCACCGGCGAACGCAGGACCACCTTGCCCTCGAAGCCATCGGCGCTTCGGGTATAGCGCTCGACCGAGAGCGAGTCGATTCCCAGCCGCTCGACGTAAGCGCGCCTGCTGCCCTCGATTCCGGCTTCGGAGCCCCAGCGCGGTTCGCACGAGCAAGCGACGGCGAGCAGGCCGAACGCCAGAACCCAGTAGAAGGGAGGACGATGTTGGTTTCGAGCCGGCGATGCTCGATAACCTTTCCGTCGATGCGCCCTCGTGTGAGACGGTGTCGGATCAAACAGGTAACGCATGGGCTTCGCCCTCCTCGCCGACGGTCACAACGGCTACTCTACCTGTGATGAAGTGATTTTGTCTTGACGGACACGATGGCTCAGAGTCTTCGGCGGCGCCAGCCACGCCCTCCAACTCACTCAGAGCGGCTCGTCTTCGTCGTATGCGTCCTCGCGGACCAATGCCAGGATCGCCGCTTGGGGCACTACCAGGTATTTCGTCCCCTCGAAGCTGATCTCCACCGCCGCACGCCGGAAGAAGAGGGCGTAGTCGCCCACCCTCGCCTGCACCGGCATGAAGCGGGGCTCGCCCGCGCCAATCTTCCAGGGCTCGTCTTCCAGCTCGGTGGGCGCCGACAGCGGCGTGCCCGGTCCCGTGGCGACCACGGTGCCCCCCTGCACCGACTTCCCCTCGACGGCGGTGGCGGGCAAGTAGAGCCCGACCCGCGTCCGCTCTTCCCCTTCCTCGGGCGCGATCAGCACCCGATCGCCCACGACGATCAGCCGTTTCTTACGGTCAGTCATGACGCAAGGCTCCTTCTGTTTGGCCCTGGAATCTTGCGTTGTCGACCCGGATAGCTCAAGCGGGCGCTGACCGTTGACAAGTGCGGCCAGACATACGACTGTAGACGCGCCCCACCCTACGACCATGGGGCCTTTTTTTTGCTACCCGGAGGAGAACATGATCAGAAAGACGTTTGGAGTGGCGGCGTTGCTGGCGTTGTTCGTGGGCGGTCCCGCGTCGGCGCAGCAGGTCATGGTGGACATCGGCGGCTACGGCGGCCTCTTCCTGCCGGTGACCGACATCATCGAGTTCGATGCAACGGTCGCGCAGACCCGATATGGAAACAGCCAGGCAAGTGCAAAGCATAAGCCCGCGGTGATGTTCGGCGGAAATGTCACCGTTTGGGTCACCGAGGTGTTCGGCATCGAAGGTGGCTTCGCCTACGCGCTCAGCGACGGTGAGATCGAGGTCGGCGGAAGTAACGTCTGCGGCCAGACGGTCCTCGGGGAGGAGGTGCTCTGCGACGCGAACGTCTATGCGGGCAGCTTGAAGGGTCTGTATCGTTTTCTGCCGCAACCCGGCAGCATCGTCGCCATCCACCTGGGAGCCGGCGTCGCGCTGATCGGGCGTGGCGGCGACCTTTGGGAGGACGTAAGCGGCAAGACCGACATCGGCGGCGTCGTCAACGTCGGCGCGACGTTCGACGTCACGCCGCAGGTCGCCATTCGTCTCGACGTTCAGGATTACATATACTCCGCGAAGTTTGATGTGGACGGTGTCGATCTTGGCGACTCGAAGTTCCAAAACGACCTCGCCATCACCGGAGGCCTCGTCGTCAAGGTCGGACGGTAGTCAAACGATTCTCCGAGCCTTTTGGGGCGCGGCCCTCGGCCGCGCCCCTTTTCTTGCCCGCGCTTTCGGCACCTTCCACCACGGTGGCTCCTCGCGAACGAGGGCGCTATCCTTCACTGAGCTAGAGCCGAGAGGGCGGCTAAGCCCTCCGACGGTGTCGCCCACCAGCGATCGCCACGATGAAGCGCACGACCCGCCGCTACTACGCCGAATTGAAGGACGGCTACGCCTTTAAAATCCGACAGCTCGTCCCGAAATACGACGAGATGGTTGATTGCATCATCGAGCTTCTGCAGGTGCGCGACCCCCAGACCATCCTGGACATCGGCGCCGGCACCGCGAACATATCCGCTCGGATCCTGGAGCGCTTACCCACCGCCCGGATCACGGCGGTGGAGCCGTCGGATGAGATGCACGCCGAGGCGCACCTACGTCTCCAGCCCTACGGCGATCGTGTCGAGCTGATCCAGCGTGACGTCCGAGACTTCACTCCGACGCGTCGATACGATGCCATCATCTCGAACCTCGTTCTACACAACATCGCCCCGTCGGAAAAGCGGCGTCTCTTGGGGTCCTGTCAGGACTGGCTCGTGCCTCGCGGTGGCTTCATCTGGGGCGACCTCATTCGCCATCCCGACCTGCAGGTGCAGGCATACTTCGTCGAGCGACGAAAATCCTACGCGCGGGAGGGTGGCTGTCTGGAAGCGCTAGTCCGCTCGAACTTCGAGAAGGAAAGCAAAGACGATCACCCGCTCACGGTCGAGGAGACGATCGCCGAGGGGAGGCGTGTCGGCTTTGAAACCGTCGATCTGGTCTGGGCCCACGATACCTTCGCGATCTTTCTGCTTACCGCTCAACCGTCCGCGCGCTGACGCTCGCGATAACGCCGCGCCTTGGCGCGGTTCCCGCAGTCGGACATGTCACACCAGCGCCGGCTGCGGTTGCGGCTGGCGTCCACGAACAGCCAGCCGCAGTCGTCGGCGTCGCACAGCTTGAGGCGTGACAGCTCATCAGCGGTCAGCAGCTGGGCGGCCGAGCGGATGATCGGCCACAGAACCCGATCGAGCGCGGGGCCGGGATCGTCCCGCCAATCCCAGGCGAAGCCACGACCCCTTCGCACCAGGCACAGTCGCCGGTTGGCATCCGGCAGCCAAGCGTTGAGCGCCTGCATGTCCGCTTCCGCCGGAGCTGAGCCGGTGCCGACCGCGGAGAAGATGCGGTAGAGAAGGCCGCGCAGCTCGATCGCTCGTCTGAAGACGCGTGCCGCAGCTCTGGGCTCGGCGGCCGCTACGCGGTAAAGCCGCCTCGACTCCGCCCGATCCAGCAACCCCTGCCCGTTCGCCCAGCGGACCAGCGCCTCGTAGGAGAGGAGCTCGTCGTCGGGGCGGTCCCGCTCGGCCCAGCCGACCGTGCGGGTGAACTCGAGACAGCTCCAGTCGGTCCGCATCTTCTCCGTGCTCTGAAGAGAGACAGCCGAGCGACCACGGCGTAACCAGTATAATATGCTTGACAGGTTATCGCAGCCCCGGCTATATTAACCGTCGTATAATCGTACACTGGTTATACGCCGGGCGCGACCCGCCCCGCCGCCCTTCAACCCGAGAGCCCCGGATGGACCCGATCACACGTTGGCTGCTGGGTTTGATCGATGAGGCCTTCCAGGGACCGGCCTGGCACGGCCCCAGCCTCTCGGCCACACTCCGCGGTCTGTCAGCCGAACAAGCGATCTGGCGGCCGGCCCCGGGTCGTCACTCGGCCTGGGCGATCGTCCTCCACCTGGCCTACTGGAAGCATCGCGTCCACGAGCGTGTGGCGCCGGGCACGGTCGAACCTTTCCCGCGCGGGCCGCGGGATTGGCCCCAGCTGCCCGCCGAGCTGACGCCGGCGGCGTGGAAGGCGGATCTGGCGCTGCTCAAGCAGACGCACGCCGAACTGCGTGCCGCCGTCGGCTCGCTGCCGGCCTCGCGGCTGAAGCGGCCGGGGCCAGGTCAGAAACAGACGCGCTTGCAGAACCTGGTGGGCAGCGCCTGCCACGATCTCTATCATGGCGGTCAGATCCGCTTGCTGCGCCGAATACAGGAGAGCGCTGCGGCCGGTCGACGCGGCCGAACGGGAGGCAGAGCGTGATCGCGAGAACCTGGCGCGGCAGCGTGCGCGCCGACGATGCCGAGAGCTACCTCGACTACCTGCGACAGACCGGGCTCGCCAGCTACGCCGCCACTCCCGGCAACCTGGGAGCGGTGACGCTCCGCCGCATCATCGACGGGCGCGCCGAGTTCCTGCTGATCAGTTATTGGGAATCAGAAGAAGCGATCCGAGGTTTCGCCGGCGACGATCCGGAGCGCGCGGTCTTCTACCCCGAGGACGAGCGCTTTCTGATCGAGCGGGATGAGCGCGTCCACCACTTCGAAGTCGTTCACCGGCGCGATCTCCCCGCATCCACTACATAGCGGGCGCCTGACGAACGAAGCTCGCGCGTAGACCCTGGACGACTTCTCCGAGACCAACTCCTACCGGCAGCGTGAGCCCGTCCACATCTCGTGCAGCGTCTGCCGGCACGGTCCGCTGCGCACGGCGATGAACGCCAGCAGGAGGGCGGCGCCCGGATAGATGGCTGACACCCGGTAAAGTTGCGCGAACGAGAGCAAGTCGCGGAGCGGTCCAAACACGAACGAACCAAGCCCAACGCCGACCATCAGCGCGGCGATCATCATCGACGACGCCCATTCGATGTGCTCTGGAAAGGCACGCGAGATGAGAGTGACCGTCAGAGGGAAGAAGGCCGAGCAGGCCAGTCCGGCCAGCCCGAAAAGCAAGATCCCGACCTGTAGATCCTGCGCCAGGGGGAGCACCAGAAAAGTCACGATCATCAGCCCCAGCAGGATCAGCCAGATCGCTTGGGGCGACACCCGCAGCACCAGTCCCGAAACCGCCAGCCTTCCGACGACCAGAGCGCCCGGTGATCGCGAGGAACAGCCAGAACAGCGTCGTGCCTGCTGGCAACTGTCGTCTTGTCTCAGTAGCCACGCCCGGCCGCGTCCCGGCGGCTCGGAAAGAACCGCGCCGCTGGCCGGAAAGCTCACCAACGTCAGCCCCTGCAGCAGACCTCCCAAGTAGACGAGGGCGACGGACGCCCACGAGCTGCGAACGGCTCCTATAGACTCGGTGCTCACACTACTCCCGGAAGACTCTCATGAAGCGACCTCGACGGTAGAAACCCACGACAACTACCACGGCCCGACACCGCGGGGAATGCAGGCGCCGACCTATTTGTTCCTGGAATAGCAAAAGGCCCCCGTCTTCTGGCGGGAAGACGGGGGCCCGAATAGCTGTCGCGGTGTTTCTCTCAGAATCTGCTTCTCACTCAGCGCGCGTCCCGGCTGCGAACTCCCGCGCCTCGGCGATGCCGGAGCGTTCCGCCGCTTCCTCGCCGACCAAGCTAAGCAGATCCGCGTAGTACTTGCCCGCCCGGGCGAGATCGCCGGCGTCGCGGGCCGCGCGGGCGGCGCCCAGCACCGTGTTGTAGCGGCGTGGCGCCGTGCGGAGGGCAGTCTCGTAGGCGGCCAGCGCCTCGTTGGGCCGCTTCAACTCCAACAACAGATCGCCCAGCGCCTCGTTGGCGGGCAGGAAGCCGCCTGGCGTTACCGGGTGCTTTTGCACGGCACGCTCCGCCTCGCTCGCCTGGCGTAGCCGCGCGACCGCGCCCTCCGCATCACCTTCGGCGCGGGTGATGAAGGCCGCGAGGATCTGTCGATCGATCTCGATGTAGCGGGCGAAGTCCCGCTCTCCCGCACTCTTGGCGCGATCATGCAGCTCCTGCATTCGCGCCTCCGCCTTTCGGGCGCCGGCCAGGTCGCGGGTGTGGACGGCTCCCAGACCCTTGGCGAACCAGGTGAGCGCCTCGGGCCAGCGGTAACCGTCCCAATTCAGATAGGCGGGTGAACGCGGGGACAGGGCGGCGGCCTCGGCCCAGGCCCGCCGCTCCACGGCGTAGCGAGCCGGCATCGCGGCCAGGTGAAAGGCGCTGGCGAAGTCGGCCTGGTACGGCTCGCGTCTCAGGGTCTCGTCGAGGACGGCCCGCGCCTTCTCGTCTTCCGCCCGCTGCAGGTAGGCGTAGAGCTGGTAGTCCATGGCGTGGGGGTAGTGGAGCGAAATGGCGTCGCCGGCTGGAAAGCGGAGCGCCGCCTCCGCCGACTTCCGGTTCCACTCGATCACGTCCGGCCAGGCGCCCAGCCGCACGAAGATGTGGGTGGGCATGTGGAGCGCGTGCGGGACGCTCGGGGCGATCTGCCCGTAGCTCCGCACGATGTCGAGCGACTCGCCGGCGCGGGTGTCCACGTCGTTTGCGTGGATCGTGTAGTGGATCGCGCCGGGGTGGGTCGGCTCTCTCTCATAGATGCGCAGCAGAACGTTCGCCGCTCTGGCCTGGTGTGCCATCCGGTCCTCGGCTACCTGGCCGGCCGCCAACTCGGAGAGAGCATAGAGCGCTGCGATGTCGTAGTCGTCGTAGTTCTTGCGGTATGCCGCGCCCATTGCCTCGGACCAGCGCGTCAACCGCGCCCACCAGTCGGCGCTTTCGGGCTCACGGAAGACCGCTTCAACCGCGGCGACGAGCGCCCGTTCGCGATCGGTGGCCGGGCCCAACGCCTTCGCCTTCTGCACCTCTTCCCAACCGCGCTTCAGCGCCTCGGGCGCCGCCGGGTGCCAGAGCGGTTGGAACAGCGTCATGGCGATCCCCCAATGAGCCATGGCGCAGGCGGGATCCTTCTCGGCGATCCCCTCGAAGGCTTGGCGGGATTCGATGTACATCATATGATGCAGCAGTGCGACCGCCTGATTGAAGTCGCCCTGAACGTCCGGCGAGCAAGAGGTCGGGAAGTGAACGACGCCGAGGTTCTCGGTCGCCATCTGCTTATCTGCGGCATGCTGGGCCGTCGCGCTCGAGGTAACGATCGCGGCGGTCGTTGCGGTGAAGGTGAGGGTGAGTAGGAAAAGAGACAGCCTCAGTTTGAGCATAGGGCACCTCCGGGGCTAAGGGCTCACACGGCCACACGGCCGTCGGCTAGACAACGCACGAGTCGTTGACTCGGGTCCCACCCTACCCGATCGCCTCAGACCCTTCAAGTACAAAATCTGTACTGGTTTTGGACGCGCCGCGGCTCTATCATCCAGCCCATGGACGGGCATTACCAGCAGTTTTGCCCCGTGGCCAAGGCGGCGGAGGTCTTGACCCGGCGCTGGACGCCGCTGGTGGTTCGAGAGCTTCTGTGCGGCAGCACCCGCTTCAACGACATCCGCCGGGGGGTGCCGCGGATGTCGGCGAGCCTACTTTCCCAGCGGCTGAAGGAGCTGGAGGACGCCGGGGTCGTGGTTCGCAGCGCCGCCAAGAACGGCGATCACGCCGAGTACCGCCTCACGGAAGCGGGTGAGGAGCTGCGGCCGATCATCACGCAGATGGGGGTCTGGGGTCGCCGCTGGATCCAGCAGAAGGTGTCGCGCGAGGACCTGGACGTGGGCCTGCTCATGTGGGACATCCGCCGGCGCATCGACGTCCAGCGGCTTCCCGAGCGGCGCGTCGTGGTCCGCTTCGAGTTCGAGGACGCGCCTGACGAGCTGGACGTGTTCTGGCTTGTTCTCGAGCCCGAGGAGGTCGATCTGTGCGTGAAGGACCCGGGTCACCCCGTCGATCTGGAGGTTTACACCGATGTGCTCACGCTGACCCAGGTCTGGATGGGTGACGTTCGCTTCGGCGATGCGCTGAGTCACGAAGCGATACGCCTGCGCGGCCCCAGCCGGCTTCGCCGCGCCTTCCCCAGGTGGCTGCAGCTCAGCGTTCTCGCCGGCGTAGAGCAACCGGCCTCGAACTGAGGGGCGCCGAGACCCTACGGCGCCGGAATCGTCCAGCTCCCCCCGTCGATCACCCGGTCGAACGCGAAGTGGTGGTACTTGAGGCTTCCGTCGGCGTTGTAACTCTCGGCCTCGGACCACGAGCCGATGTCCACCGTCCCGCCGCGCGGGAAGAAGGAGCCGAGGCCGGATACGTCGTAGCGCACCAGCGCGAACGCGTGGCCGGGACCACCCTGTCCCAACTCGCCGTCCATCTGCTGCAGGTTGTGGTGAAGGTCGCCGTCGGGGAAGTCCCAGTTGGCGTAGACCAGGTTGACGCCGCGCTGATAGTCGAAGCCCACCGCAAAGAAGATGTCGATGCCGCTCACGCCCTCGCCGCCGCCCGTGCCCACATCGCCATCCACGTTGAGCGCGATGTTCATCCCCTGATTCCGCACCCACTGCTCCTCAACCTCGCCGCTGGCAACGACATGGACGGGCGCCGCGGGAATTGGGCCGGCGAAATCGACCCGCATGTACAGGAAGTCGCCCTCTACGCCAACAGGGATCTCCGATACGTCGACCGCGGGAAACGGAACGGGACCGGAATAGGGCGGTCCGTCCTGATCAGGAGGCAGGAGTTCCTGATCACCGATCGCGTCGCTGAACACTGTTGCGAGCACGGCGTCGATGTTAACGGGCCAAGGATCAGGGAAACTGAACTCGTCCAGCCCGGCTAGGTCGTCGCCGTCCCTGCTCCCGCAGGCGGCGAGCAAGAGGGTCACTCCCACCAACAAACCGATTCGTGCAAAGCCATTCATGCCTCGAACCTCCTGCGAGCCGTGGGCCGCCAGCCAACCGCTGCCCGGTCGCCGCTTCGCTTCTCTGGAGTAACCGGCACTAGCTGGTAAAAGGGTAGCGTGACTGAGAAAATTTTTTACAGAAGCGGGGGGCCCGAATTGACGCCTGTGCCAGCGGGGTGATCAGCATCGTGGCCTGAACGACTGAGGACGGGGTGGTAGGTTAGATGATCGGGCACCCCCGCTAGCGTATGGTTATGCAGCATCTATGCCTCGCGGCGATGCAGGCCAGACCTGATGTTCATTCGCGGTGCTCGCTGCGACGTAGAATCCCGGACCTGCCCACTCAGACGAGAACGCCCCGGCTCCGCACACGACTCACTCGAGCCCTGTCATGATTGCGTTCCCCGATCTGGCGGTGCATAATACGATCCGACTGAAGTCCATTCCACCGGTTGCCAGTCGAGGATACCACGACCTAGGAGGTTCGCATGGTGCACTCAACTCGCGGGGGCGTTGTGCGCAAACTGGTGGCTGGCGCTCTTCTGGCGGTGTTCGTCGTCGTCGTCACAGGCTGCT
>CAYGCC010000359.1:0-3961 GCA_964348165.1 uncultured Gemmatimonadota bacterium
CATCGCGGTGAGCACCGGCAACAGGTTGTAAGCCTGAAAGACGAAGCCCACATGCTCGAGGCGCAGGCGCGCCAGCTCGCGGTTGGACATGTCGGTGAGATTCCGGCCGGCGATGCGCACGGCGCCACGCGTCGGGCGCGTGAGGCCGCCGATGAGGTTGAGCAGCGTCGTCTTGCCCGAGCCGGACGGGCCGGCCATGGCGACGAACTCGCCCGGTTCGATACGCAACGTGATGCCCTGGACGGCGGGCACGTCTTCCGGCTCCTGCTCGAAGATCTTCCACACCTCTTCGGTGGCGACGCCGCTCTTGTTCTGCTCGTTCATCGTCGATTCCATCCTGCGGTTCGCGATACGCTTGGCTCGCCGCGGCCCGGGCGTCGGCTCCGGCTCACCGTTCGAATTTCATCGCCTCGGCGACGTCGATCCGCGACGCCCGCAAGGCCGGATAGACCGATGCCGCGATGCCGATGACCATGATGAAGACGAGGCTCTGCACGATCCTGCCGATGCGGAACATCGGAATGATCACCGGATCCATGACCACGCCCGAGAAGCTCCACTCGTCGCTCCAGGCGAACGAGAAGTCGAGTCCGTCGCGCCAGAAGAACCAGGTGATCGCCAGGCCGAGCGCGATGCCGACCAGCCCGCTGAGGGTTGTCAGGATCAAACCCTCGATCATCACCAGGCCACCCGTCTGCTTCGGCGTGAGCCCGAGGGCCTGCAGCAGGCCGAATTCCCGGTGCCGATACATCACCGACATCAAGATCGTGTTGACGATGCCTAAGGCGATGATGCCGAAAAGGACGATCTGCCAGACGTAGTTCCCCAGGTCGTCGAGACGCACGGCGGCGCTCAGCTCCGGCATCGCTTCGCGCCAGTTCAGCACGACCATGTCTCCGGCCGAGATACCATCCTCCAACTCATCACGAAGCGTTCGGGCGATACGTGGCACTCGGCGGCTCGAGTCGAGCAGGACCGCGATCGTCGTCACGTCGTCGCCAGTCCGAAGCCACGAGCCGGCCGTGGCCTGCGGTATGTGGATCAAGGCTTGATCGACCTCGGGAATGCCGGTGCGGAAGAGTCCGACGATCCGCACCAGCTGTCCGGCGATGTCGCCTTCAGCGTCCTGAGCCGTGAGCACCAGGCGCGAGCCCAGGCGCAGCTCGAGCGACTCGGCCAGGCCCGCGCCCACATAGGCAGCCAGTCGGTCGTCGGGTTTCAGGTAACGGCCTTCGGCCAGCTTGTCGTCGAGGATCGAGAAGGCCGCTTCCGCCTGCGGGTCGACGCCGATGATCTGAGCGGGCCGCGCCCCGGCCGGCGAGCTGGCCAGGCCGCCGAGGGCGAGGCGTGGCACAAAGCCGCTGACGAACTGGGAGATCGTCGGCGCCCGCAACGCGGCCTCGGCCGCCCGGCGGCCCTGGCCCGACAAACGATCTTCGATCTTGCGGCTGGCCTGGAAGCCGGGCGCCTGAATCGAGATGTGGCCGCTGCCCATGCGCACGCCGGACTCGATCCAGTCCTCGTGCGTCCCGTCACCCAGCGACAGCGAGAAGATCAGCAGCGTGCCGCCGATGATCATCGCCGCCGCCGTCAACAGGCTGCGTCGGGCCTGGCGCCGCAGATTGCGGAGCGCGAGCCGGGTCATGACGGTCGCTCGGGTGATCATAGCCCGGACAAGGTGTCGGCCGGCGGCACCCGTGCCGCGCGGGCGGCAGGATAAAGCGCCGCGATCAGCGCGGTAGTCACGAGCGCCAGGCCCGTCCAGATCGTCGCGGCGGTGTTGTATTCGACCCTCAGAGATGGGCGGATGAGGGCGCCCAGCATCGTGTAGTCGCCGTAGAGAAATCCGAGGTCGGGCGGTGCGTTGTGGAACCAGACCATTACGGGCGCCGTGATCACGGCGCCGGCGGCTAGGGCCACCGCTCCCAGCGCCAGCGCCTCGAACAACACCGTGGCCACGACGGCCAGGGGGCTGGTGCCCAGCGCCAGCATGACCGCAAACTCGCGTCGACGTTCGAAGGTGGCCATCAGCATGGTGTTGGCCACGCCGAAGATCGCGATGGCGAAGACGATGACGACGATGATCCAGTTCCACGTCTGCGCCAGTCTGGCGAAGTCGAGCATCTCGGGGCGGAGCCGGGTCCACGGCTCCACCTCGATCTCGAGCCCCAACGGCGCCAGACCTTCGCTCAGCCGTGCCGCCGCCTCCGGCGCCAGCCAGGGATCGGTCGTCCGGGCGGCGATCTCGTGGATCCGCTCCGGGGCGAGCACGACGAGCGCCTGGAGCTGGCGGATGGGCAGCAGCGCGTAGGACGCGTCCAGCTCCGCCAGTCCGCTGCGGAAGACCCCCGAGACCGTGAACAGGTCGTTGCCCATCGAGCCGTCGGCGGCGGGCGCCACGAGGATGACTTCGTCGCCCACGTCCACCGCCAGCTGGCGAGCCATCTCCACGCCCAGCAAGATCTGGCGCGCGCCGGCGTCAGGCACGCGACCCCGAACCAGCGAGCCGAGCAGCCGGCTCACACGCGCCTCGCGCTCCGGGTCGACGCCGGCCAGGATGCCGGCGGTGGTGGCCGCGCCCGAGCTGACCAGCCCTCCGGCGAAGACGCGGGGCGCGGCGGCGGTGATCGCGGGGTCAGAGCCGAGCTGCTGGACGAGGCCGTCGACGTCGGCGCCGTCGCGGCCGCCGATCGTCTCGTAGATGCTGCGTTCCGGTCGGTACTCGAGCGCGTGCAGCTGCACCTGGCCCGAGAAGAGCCCCGTGCCGTTCTCGATCATCTCGGCGATCAGCCCCTCCATCAGGCCGACCAGCACCACCACAGCCAGGTAACCGAAGGCCAGCGCCGCCGCGGTGATCAGGGTGCGGCGCCGGTTGCGGCCGAGGTTGCGCCACCCGATGCGCCACCAGGTTCCCGAGTCCACTATCCGCCCCCCGACCGCAGCGCTCGCAGGGAGAAGAAGCTCTTGTCGATGTCGATGTCGAACTGGATCTGCGAGTAGCGGACCGTTGTTCGCTCCCCCGGCTTGTCCTCCGGCTGCATGTTCATCACGGTGGGAACGAGACGATCCCCCATCGTCCGGTACTCGCCGAAGTCCATGGTGCGTGCCAGGTCGCCGTCCTCATCGTAGTAACGCGCCCAGGTCGGCATCAGGTCGTCTTTCCGCACCTGGTACTCGATCCGCCCCCAAACGACGGCGGCCTCGGGCTTCGGCGTGAGAACGAACTCCCACACCTCCACGGTATCGCGTGGGCCTTCGAAGCTGATCTCGATGTCGTAGTCATCGATCAGCCGACTCTCCTTCACGAGATCGTCGTTGGTGAAGTGGGAGCCCATCCAGGCGCCCATCATCAGCGAGGCGGGGATCTTGATGGTGCGATCCACGCGGGGGAGATAGTTCCAGATATCGTCTTCCGCTCGCAGCGTGGCCAGACCTTCCTCCCTGCGCGGGGCCGTGACCCGGATCAAAGCGTACTCCGTCCCCAGCGACCAGAGCTCCATCGTCAGGCTGCGCTCCCAGTGTTCGGTCACCACCTCCATGGTCGCGATCCCGTAGCTCGATTCGCCTCGCAGTATCCGGTCGACGCGATCGATGATCTCGCGGGCTGTCTCCTGAGCCAACGCCCCGGACCCGCTCGCTGCCAGCGCGATCAGCGCCGCAGCCAGGCTGCGGATAACAATTGTCATAATCGACTCGACTTCATGATGGTGCGCGGTTTCAATTGCCTGTGCGACATTCCGGCCCACAACGTGTCAGAGCTGGCTGGCTCTGGAGAGGCGGCTGGGGCCGTGACCCGGTTCCAGGCCACCCCCCGCGGCCTCGACACGGTTGGGCACATTGAATCCGCTGGCTGACCAGGGCAAGTCGCGTTCCTTACTCCGCCAGCTCACGCATGCCGGCCAGGGGAGTGCGTCGCAAGACATCGCGACTGTTGGCCAGCCCGATCAGCGTGGTCAGAAGC
>CAYGCC010000360.1:0-1681 GCA_964348165.1 uncultured Gemmatimonadota bacterium
GATGAGCGCCGGCGCTTCGCGCGGTCCTCGGAGTTACACCCGGATCACGTGGCCGCCTACGATCTCTATCTGCAAGGCCGGTCTCACTGGACTCGCCTAACGCCCGACGGGTATCGACAGGCGCTGGCGTGCTACAAAAGGGCGGTTGAGATCGATCCGGCCTTCGCCGCGGCCCACGCGGCCACTGCGAGTGCCCAGGCGTGGGTAGGACACATCGAGGGCGGTAAACCGTCGGAAATCTATCCGCAGGGTAAAGCGGCTGCATTGCGGGCGCTGGAGCTGGACGACGGCCTGGCGGAGGCCCATGCCGCCCTCGGGTACATTCAGTTCGTCTATGATTGGGATTGGGGCGCGTCGGAAGCGTCGTTCCGCCGCGCGATCGAACTCAACCCCAGCTCCGCGTCGGCCCACCACCAGTATTCTATCTTTCTTGGGAACCTCGCACGGTTCGACGAGGCGATCGACGAGGGTGCGCGAGCGCTCGCCCTCGATCCGCTATGGGCCCAAGCAGCGCAGAATCTGGGTTGGTGGCTGGTTCTGGCAGGTCGGCCGGCGGAGGGAACCGTGTTGTTGAAGCGTGCGCTCGACCTCGAACCCGACTTTCCGTTGGCCCGGATCAATCTCGGACTGCATCTGCTGGCGGAGCAACCGGGCGCCGCCATCGCGGAGTTGGAACGCGCGTCGAGTGTATCGGACCGCTCACCGATTGCGCAGGCCCTTCTCGCGTATGCATACGCTGCGGGTGGGCAAAGACCCGAAGCCAACGCGATCTTGCGTGAGTTGGTGGCGCTGGCGGAGCGCCAGTACGTGTCGGCGGTCTTCATGGCCGTCGTGCAAATCGGCCTGGAGGAGTACGACGAAGCCCTACGCTGGCTCGAACGGGGCTTCGAAGAACGCGCCGGAGGCACGACGTGGTTACCGCATCTCTTCGTGTTCGACCCACTCAGAGACAATCCGCGTTTTGCGCATCTGATGCGGCGATTGGGGTTTGGGGAAAAGACGACGCAAGTGTAACCCAACAGGTTTGCAACTTAGAGTCAGCGGACCGTGCCAGGCTCATGAATCGGAACATCGCCAATGATTGACGCCCTGAAACGAACAGTCTTCATCTCCGCTTTCGCTGCTGCGTGCACGGCAGGAGATGGGCGCACCTACGACACCGCGATCCTGAACGGTCGCGTCATGGACCCGGACGCCCGGCTCGACGCCGTGCGCAACGTCGGGATCCTGGACGGCCAGATCGCGACGATAACCGAACAGCCGATTTCCGGCCGCGACACGATCGACGCCACCGGCCTGGTCGTGGCGCCGGGGTTCATCGACCTCCACGCGCACGGGCAGGACAGCGTGAGTCGGCGGCTGCAAGCGCTGGACGGTGTCACGACGGCGCTGGAGATGGAGATCGGGGTCTACCCGGTCGGAGAGTGGCTGGCGTCGTGGGAGGACAGGGCCCTCATCAACTACGGCGCCACGGTGAGTCACCCGGGTGCGCGGGCGAAGTTTCTGACCGGCATCGACGTGGGCCATTCGTTGACGCTCCCGCCGGGCAGCGACATCGCCGAGATCTGGTTCGGCGAGCACAGGTACGAGCCGATCTCGGATGACCAGATCGCCGGGATCGGGGGGCTCATCGGGCAGGGGCTGGATGAGGGTGGCCTCGGCGTCGGCTTCGGGATCACCT
>CAYGCC010000361.1:0-2242 GCA_964348165.1 uncultured Gemmatimonadota bacterium
GGCAGCTACGCTTACTGACCGGTGATTTGAGCGTCCCGCATCGCGGTCGGGTGCTGCTGGCAGAAATAGACCCAGTCGCCACTCCTGGCATAAAGGAGATGGCGTGTTGGAGCTAGCCGGATCACTCCGGTCTCTTAGGTAGATCCTCTAGAGCCGTCTCAGGATTCGATCACGCTGCGTCGATCACCCGCGTGTTGCATCCGCCTCCACAATCACCACCCCGCGCATGAACGGATGGGGCGTGCAATAGTAGGGGTAGTCGCCCTCTTCGTCGAACGTCTGTTCAAAAGTCTCCCCCGGTCCGATCAGCGGCGACCCCCACTCGCCATCCTCCGCCGTGCTGGTATGTGCGACCTGGTCGCGGTTGATCCAGCGCACGATCGTGCCCGGCGTCACGCGAGTCGTGTCGGCCTGAAAGCTGAACTCGACGATCTCGATCTCGACAAGGGCGGCCGCTTCCTCGCTTACCTGTGTCGGCCCGAGCGCCCGAGCCGAGGCGGAGCCGATCGCCGCTCCAAGTGTGAACACGGTCAGAATCCAAAACAGAACCTTCGTCATATCGCTACGCGTCCTCGTTTACGACTCGGTTGCCTCAACTCATAGCCTCGGCGCGCCGCCCGCGAACCGAGACGGCCAGACGCCGGTGTAAGACCGCTGCGTAGGGAGAATAACCCGGGAGGGCCCAGCCGGGTTCCCACACAGCCGGAATCGTACCGCCGCCGCTTGGCCGAGGGCGCCGGGCGCGGGTCTACGGACGCGACGTTCGCGGCGAGTGCTAAACGGTCACGGGCAGGTCGAGGGTCGCGAGCACGGCCTGGAGCAGCAGAGCCAGCACCGCGCCGACCGCTACAAGCACCAAGACCGGGATCAAGAAGGCCAGCGTCGCGCGCCCGTTGGTCGTGCGCTGCGTCTCGCGTACCGCGATGAAGATCAGGACCATCCACCAGACGCTGCTCAGCACCGGTCCGAAGAACGGGAAGATCGCGAAGGCGGCAGTCCCCGACGTGTAGGCGACCGCGCGGAACGTGGCCTCGAAGCCACGACGTCCAGCGCCCACCACCAGGAAGCCGAGGTGGATGATCGCCACCAGCGCATAAAGAAGACCCACGTAGAGTGGGATCAGGATCACGAGGAACAGCAGTAGCGCCAGGAAGCTACCTGCGAGGATCAGCAGCGGATCGCCCTCCTGGGCCTGGCCGCCGGCGAGGAAGCCTTCCACGACGCTCCAGTAGGAGCTGAACAGGAAACCAATCAGGGTCAGCAGTATCGCGTAACCGAGGGCCGGGCCGTAGCCGCCGCGCGGCGGCAGGCGTCGGAAAAAGGGGACCGGTCGGAACAGACTGTCGCGCCAGGTGAGCCAGAGCGCCCTCCAGAATCCCAGCGCGCGACGGTTCTCCCAGGGCGGCGGTGCCGTGCCTGGAGCGGCGACCTCGTCGGCCCGGGGGCCCGCCCCGGCGTCGGGCTGCGGCGGCCGCCCGATCGCGGCGCGTTCGGCCGCCGCGGCCACAGGCTCGGACGTCGGCCGCGCCACGGCCCTCAGCTCGTAACCGCAATGTGGACAGGCCTCGACCCCACCCTCGACCCGAGCAAAGCAACGTGGGCAGTTGCGGGCCATCATCGCGCCGCTGCCGCCTGGGCGCGCTGCGCCTGATCCATCGCCTCTTGCGCCAGCACGACGCGGGCGTCCACGGCCTGGGGCTGGACGCCGGGCTCGAAGACGACGAAGGGGTTGATGTCCAGCTCGCTGATCTGTGGGAAGTCGCCGACCAACTGGCTGATGCGTTGGATCGCCTCCTGCAACGCCTCGAAGTCAACCGGTTTCTCGCCGCGCATCCCCTCCAGCAGCTTGAAGCCCTTGACTTGGCGGATCATCTCTCCGGCGTCCACATCGGTGACCGGGTGGACACGGAAGACCACATCACCCAGCGCCTCCACATAGATCCCACCGAGGCCGAACATGACGAGCGGCCCGAAGCTCGGATCGAACACTGTCCCGATAATCACCTCGCGACCGCCGCGCACCATCCGCTGCACCAGCACGCCGTCGACATCTTCGCGCTTCACCCCCGCCTCGGCCAGCCGGTCGATGATCTCGTAGTAGGCGCCCCGAACCTCCCGCGCCGACTGAAGTCCGACGATGACGCCACCCACATCCGACTTATGCGAGACGCGGGGGGCCATCACCTTCAGCACCACCGGAAAATTGACTGACTTCGCCGCCTGCACCGCTTCGTCGGCGTCG
>CAYGCC010000362.1:0-7174 GCA_964348165.1 uncultured Gemmatimonadota bacterium
AGGCGTGCCCGATCTCGCCGCCCACCGAAACCGTGAGCAGTCGGGTAACTTCTAAGAGGTCCCTTTCCGCCGGCCGAGCGATCGGCAGGGTGTCGGCGTACGGTATCGGCTGAGCGCGAAAGGGGACGGCTGCGCGAGGTGCGCCGCAACCGGTGGCAGCGACGCCCGTCGCGCAGACGAGGGCCCACAGGGGTTCGACCCAGGATCGTCGCGCGCTGCGGCTTTCAAGCTTGGGTCGGGACATGGTCGCGGTGTCGCTAGTAGACGTAGCTGAAGTCCATATCGAAGCGCGCCCCCTCGTCGCCGAAGGCGAGGTAGGCGAGCCAGCGCGCCTGGCCGCCCCAATTCAGGCGCATCCCAAATCCATAGCTGAATCGCAGATCATCTGCATCGAACTCCGACAGGGAATTCTCGACTCCACCGACGTCGAGGAGCAGGAAGCCTTCGGCACGCCCCCGCTCGTGCAGCTCATGCCAAACCTCGTAGCGCCACTCGGACATGAGGGCGATCATGGCGCGGTCTCTGAATCGCAACGTGCGGTAAGCGCGCGCTCCGCGGTCGCCGCCCAGCGCCGCGAGGTGCGTGAAGGGAACGCCCGGGCCACTTTCCCGGAGGTTGGCCTCCGTAATCCCGCGAAGCGCAAATGCCTGGCGGGGGTTGAGGGGCAGGTAGCCGTTCACCGCGCCCTTGATACGGTGAAGATCGTTGTCGGTGCCGTCGACCCCGAGGAAAACCGAGGTGCTCAATTCGGCGAAGACGCCGCGCGGCTGGAGTCCCTGCAGGTGGGTCCCATCGATCGACGCAGCCAGGTTGAGCACGGCGTAGCGATTGCGCTCGTCAACGCCGAACAGCTGGGTGTCGCTGAAGGTGTCCCCCACATCCGGCTTGGAGTCGTCGAAGCCGCGCGCCACGCGATTGTCCTCATAGCCGAGTCCGCCGCCGATCGTGAAGCGTCTCAGTCGGAACGAGGCGTTCGCTCCAACGGTCTGACGATCCAGTCGGAAGTCGCTCTCATCGGCCTTGCGACTGTTCGGGCCGATCCCCCAGAAATACGGCTGGGCGTCACGGCTGAACGCGTAGCTGACCTCAACGAGACGATCGTTGCCGGCAAACGTCAGTCCAGCGGTGTGGTGCTGCGACCGGCGAATCGAATAGAGCGACTCGAAAAAAACGGGCTCAAAGCGATCGAATCGTAGACCGAAAGCCTGGCCGCTGCGGGGGCCAATGGTGTTGAAGCGAGGCTTGAAGCCAGCCGCCGCCAGACTTTCGAAGATGCTGATCTCGCGGGGACGCATGAGCTTGGTCGTAAATCCGACGAGCTTGGCGCCACCGATTCCGATGAGACGGACCGGCAAGATCGCGATCCTGAACGGCAGCCCGATAGCGTCGATCGCGTCGAACGACGGTTGGCCGGGCGGTTGATCCAGCGCAGCGCGGATCACTTCGGCGCTGTCCGGGGATACGGGCCCATCCGCACCGACTTCCTGGGCCCAGCTTGCAGGTAGAAGAAGTAAAGATAGCACCGCGAATAGAGCGAGCGGCACGCCGAGTGATGCGCGTCGGGTCCGTCTCACTCGTCTCTCTCTTCGAGTATTTGCTTGAGCGCCTTTCGATCCTGCACGTCGACAAATAGCGTGGCACCGGTGCTCAGCAGGTCCGAGACGACTTCGTCCAGAGATCTGAGCGACCTCTCCCGTTTGTACTGGCTCACATCGCCGATAAAGGGCCACAGCCTCGAGCGCACGTCGGCCGGCAGCACCTGCTCGAGGAATTCAAGCGAATAGCTCTTTAGTTTTTCGTCCGCCAGCACAATCCCATGAAACGCCGCGCGAACCACTTCCGGTTCCAGCACCAGGGTCAGAAGCCGAAAGGTATGCTCGAGGCTCAGTTCGCCGCGAACGCCGATCCGCTTGGATACCAGGTCCTGGTCCCGGGGCGCGTCGTCCAGCAGCCGCTGCATCTCCCATACGGGACGACTGTGCCCCACCTCCGATCTGATCGCGCTCCACACCGACTCATCGGTTCGGCCCGGCGACGGGGGCAAGCCATGCCGGCGCCGGCGAACCAGCGCGATCGCCGCCCGATAGCGAACCTCGAAACGCTCGGCACTCAAAGCGTTGAGTAGCGCGTCGTCGGCGTCCGGGCCGCCCATCAGGGCGAGCACCCGGGGTATACGGCGCCGGATGACGAAGTCGGTGCCCGTGTCACCGAGCAGCTGGGCCAGGTGAGGGACGGCGACATCCCCGATCTGCAGGAAGGCCGCTACGACACGATCGTAGAGGGCGTCCCGCGCCAGCAGCCGCGCCAGCGCGGGCACGTGCCGCTCGCTCCACTCCGTCGTCTCCTCCAGCGTCCGGGCCACGGCGCGCAGGTCCGGGGACATGAGCCGGGCCAGAACGCGTTCCTCGGCGTCGATCCCAACCGCTTCTTCGGGCTCGCGCGGTTCGGCGTCCCCGGGCCACTCTCCGACCAGAGCCATGAGGTCGAGTCGGGTGAACGTCCCCGTCAGCAGATCACGCCCCTCCAGGCGGGCCGCGGCGGCCTGGTCTTCTGCCCGCAGGCCCGTCGCCTGAAGCTGACGGGTGACCGTGGCGAAGTATTGCTGCCCCATCCGCCGACTGAGAACGATCAGTGCGACGCAGAAGACGGCGATGAAGACGGAAAGGTATCGTGAAGGCAAGCCGTTCAGCGTGACCCAGAGGAAGACGATTGCGGCGCCCAAGCCCTCGGCCCCCGAGTCGAGCACCGAGTCGATGAAGGTCTTGGTGCGGCGCCGCAGCATGGCAGGGATCGGCACGTAGAGGACCTCGAGGGCGGAGAGGTAAAGCGATCTGCGCAGCGTGGCATCGCCACCTCGCACCAGCGTGACCAGCAATAGGGTAGGCGCGATCAGAACGCCAAGCGATCCGCCCAGCAAAACCAGCGGCAGCACCGCGAGGCTCCAGCCCACGCCGGCGAAGGACAGGAAGCGCGCGACCACCAGGAGCTGAACCAGCAGCGATAGGCCACCCGTCCAGCCGTAGAACGCCCCGAAAAAGCTGGTGAGGTCTTCCTTGGTGGTGATGCTGGCGCGGGCCAGCTCTTTGAACTGGTAATCGAGCAACGTCGTCGCTACGGCCACGATGAAGACGATGGCCGCGACCGTCTTCAGGTGCGGTGAGCCCCGGATCAGCGACAGCGAGCTGCCCATCGAAGTCTCGGCCTCCTCGTCATCCAACGGCGAGGGACCCGCCTCGCTTTGCGGAAGCAGCCGTTGAGCCAGCAGCAACAACACGAGGAGCGAGATGAGCCCCGGGATCAGCCAGCTAAGCTCGATCTGCCGCGTCAGCCAGACGAGCGAGTTGCCCATCACCATGGCGCCCGCCGTCCCCCCCGCTCCGATGAGGCCGTAAAGTCGCTTCGCCCCGCGAACTGGAAAGAAATCGGCGATGACGATCCAGAAGCCCGACGTGATCAGCAGGGTCCCGAGTGCGGTCCAGAGGTAGAAGGCGACGACGGCGGCGTCGTGACCGCTGGCCACGGGCCAGAGCAACAGCAGGCCGGCGCCGACCACCGCGATCACCGCGGCGAAAATCCGCTTCGGGTGGTAGCGCGAGATGAGCCGGATGAATAAGCCGACGGTGGGAACACTCAGCACGGCAACGGCTGCGGTGATGTAAGGCAGCGTCTCGACCGGGAACGAGGTGAGGTAGAGGGCCTCGCGCAGCGAGCGCGCCAGGACCAGGAAGGCCATGACCAGAAAGGCGCCGAGGAAGGAGAGCGAGACCGTGCGGACCTCGTGGGGTCGCACGTCAAGCCAGGCGGCGATCCTCTGGGGCAGGTTCATCTACCGCGTAGGCGGCGGAGCCGACCGGCTCAGGTGGTAGTCTCGATGGCGACGAGCGGGGCCTCCAGCTCGCTGACTTCCGCGTCCGGGAAGAAACACTCGCAGTCGAGCGGCCGCTCGCCGAGGATGCCGTGCAGCCCCCACCATCCCTCGGCCTTGTCACGGGACCATGGCTCGTCGAGCGGTACGGCATCGAGGGCCGTCTCGAGATCGCGGGCGCGTTGGAAGCGATCGGCGGGACGCTTCTCCAGGCACCGCATGACGATTTCCTCGAGCTGGGAGGGAATATCGAGCTCGGTAACCTTGCTGAGGCGCTTGGGCACGGTCTTCACGTGGTCGATCACGACCTCGACGCTCGATTCGGCCGTGAAGGGCGGTTGCCCCGTCAGCATCCAGTAGGCGACGGCGCCCAGACAGTAGATATCGGCGCGCCCGTCCACCTTCTCATTTCCATAGACCATCTCAGGGGCGACGTAGCGCGGAGTTCCGAAAAGGACGCCCGACTTCGTGATCGTCGGGGCCCCACCGTCCTCGATTTGCTTGGCTAGCCCGAAGTCGAGGACCTTGACGAAGTCGTACAGGTCACCGCGACGGGTCAAGAAGATGTTGGACGGTTTGATGTCCCGGTGGATGATGTTCCGCGAGTGCGCCTCGGAGAGCGAGCCGCAGGCCTGCTTGAGCAAGTAAATTGTCCGTTCGGGCGGCACGGGTCCGAACCGCTCGACCAGCTGCTGCAGGTCTACGCCCTCCAGATACTCCATCGCATAGTAGAGGCTGCGGTCCGGTGTCCGACCCACATCGTAGATCGTGATCGTGTTCGGATGCGTCAACGTCGCCGAGACCCGAATCTCACGCTCGAAACGGGCCAGAGCCGTCTGCTGCTCTTGGTCGCTGGCACGCATGACCTTGACCGCCGTGGGGCGACACAGCAGCGCATGCTGCGCCAGAAAGACCTGGCCCATGCCTCCCCTTGCCAGCTCTTTGTGGATCAGGTAATTGCCGAGGCGCTCCGCCTTGAAGGCGGTGCGGCGCAGGCTGTACAGGGTCTGGCTGACAACAACGGAAGCGCCGGCCATGATCGCCATCCCCGTCACCCCCCAAATCAGGTGATGGCGGAACGTGGCGACTCCGCCCTGCGCCGACCAGTAGGCCCTGGCTTCGGGCAGGGAGGTCCAGAGCAGGAGCTGCAACGCCGGGTACCAGAGCGTCGCCAGCGCGCCGAGCGCGACCTGATTACCGGTGCGCCAGGGCAGGAAAGCGGCAGTGAGAAACAGGATCAGCGAGACCGCGAAGTAAGGGTCCGCCGCGTAGAAGATCGCGTTGCTGGAGATCCCCAGCACGATATTGAACGCGGCCGTCGCCAAGGCGATCGGCCCCAGAAAGCTCAGGCTCTGACGTACCATATAGAGCGCCACCAAGGCCAGCCCGAAGGAGAGGGCGTGACCCGGCGCACCGAGGACGAACTCGAAGCGGAGCAGGCTGCTGACCAGCGGAGTGTCGGATGAGGGCACGGCCAGGCTGACCCCGAGGGCCACCAGGCTGATGGCGAGCCCTGTCAGGAACAGCACGCGGCAGCGAGACCAGAGCAGCTCTCGCTCCTCGCGCTCGAATGACCCGCTGGCGGAGGATGGCGTCTTGAGCGCCCGTTTGATGACCCGGCTTATGTGAGCCATGTGTCAATTTATATCCGTCGAATGGGTAGCGGTCTATACCCGGCGGCCTGCAACCCACGGTGCCCTGCCAGCCATGGGGGCTCTGCCGCCCTTAGCCGGAGAATGAGTTCTGATACACCGGGGGTTCCCGGCGGCTGCTTCGATCAGGGTCCGTCACCGCTCGCCGGGCCGTCCGCTCGGACCAGGCCGTGCAAGCTCCACCACTCCCGTGCCCGCTGGAAATCCCAGGGCTCGCCCAGGTCAAAGGCGCCGAGGGCGTACTCCAGCTCGGCCGCGCTCTGGAACCGGTCATCCGGCTGCTTCTCCAGGCACCTCATCACGATGGCATCGAGCTCCGGCGGCACCCCGGCCTCCACGGCCTCGGAGGGCTTGAGCGGGGTGGCCTTCACATGCTCGATCAGCAGCTCGACGCTCGACTGGGCCTCGAACGGCGGCTTCCCGGTGATCATCCAGTAAGCGACGGCGCCCAGACAGTAGAGGTCAGAACGCCCGTCGAGCATCTCCTCGCCCTTGATCGCCTCGGGCGAGATGTAGCGGGGCGTTCCCACGGCAATACCGGCTTTCGTAATGCCGGTCGCGTCGTCTGCCGTGACCTGCTTGGCCAGCCCAAAATCGAGCACTTTGACGTAGTCGAAGAAGCCGCCCCGTTGAGTCAGGAAGATGTTCGAGGGCTTGATGTCACGGTGCACGATTCCGCGGTCGTGAGCTTCGGCCAGCGCGCTGCACGCCTGCTTCAGGATGAAGACGGCCCGTGCCGGCCGGACGGAGCCGAAACGCTCCACCAACTTCTGGAGATCGAGCCCTTCCAGGTACTCCATCACGTAGTAGAAGCGATTGTCTGGTGTTCGCCCGAAATCGTAGATGGTGATGGTGTTGGGGTGGGTCAGCGTTGCGGATAGCTGAACCTCGCGCTCGAAGCGGGCGAGCGCGGCCTGCCCCTCTTCGCCGGACGCCTGCATCACCTTGACCGCCGTGGGCCGGCGGATCAGCGCGTGCTGGGCCTTGAACACCTGGCCCATTCCGCCGGAGCCCAGCTCTTCCTCCACGAGGTAATTGCCCAGCCGCTTGGCTTCGTAAGCCGTCTTCCTGAGAGTGTAAAGGGTCCGGCTGGTCACGTAGGCCACCAGGCCGAACAGACCGATCCCGGTCGTGCCGATGAGGATGAAGCCTCTCAGCGCCTCGGCGCCCCCACGCTCGGCCCAGAACGCCTGCGCCTGGGGCACGAAGGCGTAGTTGAGTGTGGGGGCCAGCACGAACGCGAGGATGGCCAGCAGCGCCAGCGCTCCGGTGTAGAAGGCGCGTGCTGGAATAATGGCCGCGTAGCCAAACAGCGTGAGCGCCGTCACGATGAACGGGTGCATGTCGGGCGCGCTGGAGGCGATATGGAAGGTCGCCACGACCAGATTCCACGCGAGGACCAGGAAGCACAGTAGCTGGAGTCCACGAGCCGTGAAGTTGAACAGGTAGACGGCGATCAGCGCTGTGCCGAACATCGTCAGGTGGGCCGCCCAGACCACGATTGTTGGAGGGAGGAGGCCCTCCTCCAATACCGGGCGGAGGCCAACGACGTATCTCACGACGACCATGACCAGTGCGGCGGCCAGGAGAGCGAGACCGAATAGAAGGCGCGCGCGCTGACGCAGCAAGCTGCGAAGCTCCTCCTCGAAGGAGCCAC
>CAYGCC010000363.1:0-2974 GCA_964348165.1 uncultured Gemmatimonadota bacterium
GAACTGGCTAACCCCTTCGAGTACTCGCTGCCCCACTGACGCGATGAGACCACCGACTTCAACGTCGCAGCCGTAGGAAAGGACGGTGCTGCCGTTCTCACCTTTGAGCTGCGCCTCGCCGGAGCCCTTTACGAAGCCTTGCTTTCCGCTTCCTTCGAAGGCCATGGAGTAGCCGGACAACTCCACTTTGTCCGTGACGCTCAGCTTGCCCTGGTACGTTCCGCTGACCGCGCCGACGCCGACTTTCAGCTGCGCCGTGTAAGTGTCGGGCTCGATCTCCTTGAGCTCCTGACAGCCCGGAATGCACTGAGCCATCACGCGCGGGTCCAGCAACACTTCCCAGACTTCCTCCGGCGTGGCGTTGAAGTTGATCTCTCCGCGTATCTGCATCTGACGCTCCCGATTCGGCGAGTGGGTCTGTTGCTCCAGCCGCTTACGAGCCGATGGCCAGAGACTTCTCCCGTTCTGGCGAAGCGGCCTGAATCGCGTGCCAGATGTTGTTGGGAGTGAGTGGCAGCTTGTTGATCGAGACTCCGAGCGGCGCGAGGGCGTCGTTGACGGCGTTCGCGATCGCGGCCGGTGCAGTCATGGCGCTACCTTCCCCACACCCCTTCGTGCCCAGCGTCGAGAAGGTCGAGGGGGTGCAAACGTGCCCGATCTCGAGCTTGGGCGTCTCCGCCGCTGTCGGGCACAGGTAGTCCATGAACGAGCCAGTCAGGAACTGGCCGTTCTTGTCGTAGGCGAGCTCTTCGTAGAGGGCTCCGCCGATCCCGTGCATCACGCCGCCATAGATCTGACCCTCGACCCGCTGGGGGTTGATCAAGACACCCGCATCGTGCACGCTCACGAACTTCTCGATCCGCGTTTCCGCCGTATCACGGTCGACCTCGACCGCGACGACTTCGGCGATGAATCCGTAGGTATTGGAGCTGTTTATGCGGTCGTTCTCGTCGATGACCTTGGACGGCGGATAGTTGAACAGGTGAGTCACCTGCAAACCCGGCTCGATTCCCTCCGGCAGCGAATTCGGATTCCAGTGGGCGAGCCCGGCGACCTGTCGCAGGTCCATGACGGGCTCTGCCTGTCCCTCGGCCCGGATCTTCCCCTCGACGATGCTCAACCGCTCGGGTGCAACCTCTATGTGATGGGCCGCGATCCGCAGGATCTTCTGTTTGAGCACCCGAGTCGCCTCGGCAAAGGCACTGAGGCCAGCCGAGGCGAAGCGGCTCGAGTAATTGCCGGACGAGATGGTCCAGGGACGGGTGAGCGTGTCCATCTCGGCGACGACGTTAATGTCCTCGGGAGCGACCCCAAGTTCGTCGGCGATCACCTGGGCGACCAGTATCTCATGGCCCTGGCCGCTGGGAGCGCTTCCCAGAACGGCGCTCACTCGCCCCATGGGATCGACCTTGAGCGTAGCGACCTCGCCGGCGCCTGACTTGGTGTGGAAGCCCAGCTTGGCCCGCTGCTCCGGCGTGAATGAGATGTTCAGGTAACCCATGTTGCTCACACCCGGCTCCACTCCCAGGCCGACCCCGATGCCGAAGAGCCGACCGGCCTTGCGGGCCTCGGCTTGCCGCTTCCGCAGCCCTTCGTAGTCGGCCATGTCCAGAGCCTTTTTCAGGGCGGCCGGATAATCGCCGCTGTCATAAAGGCCGCCGGAGGGCGTCGTGTAGGGGAACTGGTCCGGCTGAATCAGATTGCGGAAGCGGACCTCGGCGGGATCCAGGTTCAGCCGCTGGGCCAGCAGATCGACCATCCGTTCCAGGCAGTAGTAGAGCTGCTGGCAACCGTATCCGCGGTTCGGCCCGGTCGGCGACTTGTTGGTCATCACCGCGTAGGCGTCGATCTGCAGGCTGGGTATTCGGTAGGCGCCCGGCGTGTTGCCGGTGGTGCGGTAGAGGTTCGCCGGCTCCGGCGCCCGGATATAGGCGCCGTTGTTGTCGACGTACTTCGACCTGATTCCCAGGATCGTGCCATCCTTGCGCGCTGCCAGGTCGTAGTAGGCAGTGCGCTCCGCCCCACTGCTGAGTCCAATCAAATGCTCACGGCGATCCTCGACCCATTTCACGGTCTTGCCTGTCTGCTTGGCGGCAAGGCCGATCAGCACGAGGTAGGGGGTGATCCCGATCTTGATGCCGAAGCTGCCGCCGATGTCGGGTGGAGCGATCAGTCGCAGTTTGTTCTCGGGGATCTTCAATCCCTTGGCAACAAAAGAATGAAGGGAGTAGGGGCCGTGGAAGTTGGACCAAAGCGTCATCACACCGGTCCCGGCGTCGTACTTCGCGACGACCACACACGTCTCGATCGGCGTTGAGCTGTACTTGTGAAAATCAAACCGCTGACTGACCACGACGTCCGCATCATCGAAAGCCTGATCGATGTTGCCGTAGGTCAGCAGCCGGTGATTCGCGACATTCGTCGACAACTCTTCATGAAGAAGCGGGGCTCCCTCCTCCAGCGCGGCTTCCGCTTCAGTGATGACGGGCAGCGCCTCATATTCGACGTTGGTCAGCTCACAGGCGTCTTCTGCCACGTAGCGATCAGCGGCGACGACGACCGCCACGGGCTCGCCGACATAACGAACCTTGTCGGCCGCTGCACTGAAGTACTTCATTCTCGCCGGCATACCGGCGGGAAACGGTTTGGAGAGCTCGGCCACTTCCTTGCCCGTCAAAACGCCGATCACGCCCGGGTGCTTTTCGGCTTCGGACACGTCGATCGACAGAACCCTCGCGTGGGCGTAGGGACTTCTCAGGATGGCCGCCTGACAAAGCTGCGGGAATCTCAAGTCGTCGGCGAAGTTACCTCGGCCGGTCAGCAGCTGGATGTCCTCCTTCCGGCGCAGGCTCTTGCCGATCCACTCGTGGTTCTCAGACATTGGCAGCTCCCGATTGCCCTGGGCAGTTGGTGGGTCTACAGACCGCCGGTTGTGAGCGTCGTCTCAACGGCGATCACCCCGTCGGTTGAACGG
>CAYGCC010000364.1:0-9264 GCA_964348165.1 uncultured Gemmatimonadota bacterium
AGACCGCCGAGCGCAAACGCGCTCGATATCCCTCGAAGCCCCAGCAAGTGAATCTCTCCTGACCGGGCGGCGCCGCGCGGCATGCGACGGCCCTCGAGCAACCAACCGGACCGCTTCACCGGTCTATTCTGTGAGACGCGTCTACCCCCCGAGGGCGATGCCTTTCCTTCAGCCCGCTCCGCTCAGTAAGTTCGGAGCGCCTTGAAGTCGGCGTGTCTTCGGATCCAGCCAAGCTGAAAAGGATGAGAGGACCCAACTGCGACCTCCTGAGGTGAGGGACAGGCCGGAAATCGATCTGGCGTCGGTGCTGGTGCTGATCGGCACGATGCTGGTCGATATGATCGGGTTCGGCATTGTCCTTCCCCTTCTTCCTTATTATGCGGTGGAGTTTGGCGCCTCGGATTGGCTGGTGGGGCCGCTGGTGGCGTCGTTCTCGGTGGCGCAGCTCATCGCCACGCCGTTCTGGGGCAAGATCTCCGACCACTACGGTCGCCGGCCGCTGATCCTCGCCGGGCTGGCCTTTTCCGCCGTCTCCTATGTGCTGTTCGGGCTGGCGACGACCGTGACGGTGCTGTTCATCTCGCGACTGGTTCAGGGTGCCTCGGGAGGGACGATCGCCGTCGCGCAGGCGTACGTGGCGGACACCACCGCGCCGGAGCGGCGCGCTCAGGTACTGGGCTGGCTCTCCGCCGCCTCAGGGGCGGCGTTCATGATCGGCCCGGCTATCGGGTCCTGGGCTTTCCGCATCGGCGGTCACACGGCGCCGGGGTTCGTGGCGGCGGGGCTGTGTCTGCTGAACCTGGGCTTCGCGCTCAAGTTCCTTCCGGAGCCAGCCGAGTTGCGCCGGGCGCAGCGGCGGAGCAGCCTGGCCGTCCCACCGTTGCGCGGAGTGTTACGCGCTGCGTTTCGCGAGCCGTTGTCGCGTATGATCGCAATCTACTTCATGGCGATCGGCGCCTTTGCCTCGATCACCGCGATCTTTCCCTTGTTCTTGGAGGTGCGCTTCGGCATCGATGAGACGACGGTCGGGTACGTCTTTCTCGCCGTGGGGGCCGTCTCGGTGCTGGTCCGCGGGGTGGCGGTCGGGCCGTTGGTGAAGCGCCTGGGCGAGCCGAGCGTTTCCCGGCTCGGCGCCACCGTCCTCGGGCTCGGCTTGGCGGCGGGAGCGTTGGCCGATAATTACCTGCTGTTGGGGGTCACCATCACCTGCATCGCTGCGGGTACCGGAACGCTGTTCCCACCGCTCGCGGCCCTCATCTCCCGCTCCACCGCGCCCGAGGTGCAGGGGAGCACGCTGGGGATCAATCAGTTCTTTGGTGGAGTGGCCCGGGTGCTGGGTCCGCTCTGGGGCGCCGCGGTGTTCGATCTGTTCAGCACCGGGGCCCCCTTCCTCACGGCGGCCGTCGGCGTGTCGATCGCCTTCCTGCTCGCCCTGGGGCTGAAATCTCCGAGGCCGGCTGCGACCCGAGTGTTACAGCCGGCCCCAGAGACCTCGGATATCCCCGGTTGACGCGAGATCCTACAGCAGGCGCCGCCGAACCCGGAAGTCGACGATGTCGGACACCCACTTCCAGAGGTCCGACTGGTCTTCGAGTGCCAGTCCCGGCGATATCTGGGCGCGCCAACCTCTCATCACCTCGCCGTCAACGGTCCACATCCGCACACGCCGCCGCGGCACGTCCCGCTCCCAACGCTCGATCACCCCGGGATTGGCATAAAGCAGCCGCACCGTGACGTTGCGGGACAACATCTCCAGCGGCTCGAGGTTGATTTTGCGGTAGCGTGCGTTGTCGTCGCGCGAGGCCGCCCGCGCCGTCACGTCCGGCACGCCGTCGCTGACCACCACGACCGTCACCGGCTTGAGGATGAGGTTTTGACGCTTGACCAGGGTGGCCACGCGGTCGAAGAACGGGTTGAAATCGGTGAAGCGATCGTCGGGCTGGAACCACTCGCGCAGGTCAGCTTCGATCTCCTCAACCGACTTGCCCTGGAAGTCGTGAATCGGGTGGAACGATTTCGGTTGACCCACCTGCTCCCCACCGATCGACCCGACAAACAGCACCGCCGGTTGCTCGAGGCCGCCCAGCCCGTTCAGGCGCCCATAGATGTAGTGGGCGGTGAAGTGCATGGCATCGTCGAATTGCCCGGTGTTCTGGAACGAGCCGCTCACGTCGACGCCGATGACCAGCGTCTGACGCGGTACGCGGTCGCTTTCCGGAGGCACACAGGCAACGCTGGCGAGCAGCGCGACCGACAGCGCCGTCGCCCCGAGGCGACCCATTCTGGACCGCTGGTCTCTAACACTCATGAACACACCCCGCGATCAATAGCCTGTTTGTTCCGCTTCCTGTCGCGATCAATCGGCCCGCGCCGGCTCGGCCCTTGTCCTGCTGACCCGACTGCTGCGATTTCGCACCAGCGCCTGCACCAGCGTGTCTCGAGCCATCACTTGCTCCAGCTCGGTGAACGGCAGCCGGAAGGCCGGCCGACCCGCGATGACCACGGTGGCGCAATTCACGGCCGCGGCCAGCAGTTGCAGCACGGGCAGCGACAGTAGCTCGAGCAGCTCCCGAGCCCGGCCCTTGAACCACTCGTTCTCGCGCTTGAGCGCGTTGATCGGGCCACGCCACCAATCCGCTTCCGGCATGTCAGGCACCGTTTCGCCCGGCGCCATCTGCACGCTGAGCGTCTGCCGCGACAGGACGGCAAGCAGGGCCGGTGTGCCGTAGCGCGCGAACAGGAACCAGGTCATGGCCCGGATGCCGATCCAGCCGAACGCCGCCAGGCCGATGACCGTCCACAGCCCCAGCACCAGCTGGCCTCCCGTCTGGGCTGCCAACCAGGGTGTGATCGCGTCGACCAGCTCACGATACAGGAAGAAGACCTCGAAGAACATCACCGTGAGCTCGACCACGAGCATCCCGACGATCTGCTTGGGATTGCGGTTCTCGATCGCCTCGGCCAGCCCCTGCAACGCGGCGAAGCTTCCGGCGATCAGCCCGAAGAGAAAGATGAAGAGGATCGGTGGCAGCAGCACGCCGCCCTGAAACCCCGAGATGTCGTAAAAGATCTCCGTGACCGTCGGCAAGAGGGCGAAGGTGAAGATCAAAGCCTCCAGCGCCGACCAGGCGATCGTCATTACGAACGCCAGCCAGGGGACACCGGGCTTGAAGTACTTTCGCCCCATCCAATCCATCATGGCGAAAGGCGTGACGAAGGCCCGCCGCAGCGCCTTGAAGAACAGCTCCACCGTCAGCCGGAACAGCCCCCAGGCCCAGCCGATCATCACCCAGAAGAACCGGACGATGCCCACCCAGAACAGCCAGATGCTGCGGCCCGCCTCCCACCAGACACCGACCAGGCTGACCAGGAAGTCGCCACGACCGGAGCGGAAGGGCACCGTGTAGAAGGCCAGCATCGTGCTCCAAAAGACCACGATGACCAAGAGGGCGGGCAAGAGCAGGAACGCCCGCCGCAGCCCCGCGGCCCAGAAGCCGTTCGCTTCCCACGCCCAATTCAGGAGCGTGTCCTGAACTCCCGGAATCCATGAGAGCGGGATCAAGATGAGCTCGAACAGGAGCCGCCAATGTTCCGGCAAAGTCGCCGTGATAGCGTCGGTCATAATCCTATCCCGTCCTGTTGATGGGGACGCCTACGTGCAACAAACGATGTGTCGGTGGAAACGGGGGAGCGGTGTAGCCTGGATAACCTTTAAAGGGGGATCGACTCGGACAGGTTGAACCGACCGATGATACCCGGTCGTGCGGGAGAGGTCAAGGAAGTCGTGCGAACGGGGAGTGGCCCCGGACCCGCCAAGTCGTTAGCGCAGGGCTACTTGGACCACTTCGCCGTCGTCGGCCCCCGCGCGCGTCGCGCTGCCGGACGACTCGGTCGCCTCCTCGGTCAGGGGAACGTGGCCGGCGTTTACCTGGCGCGGGAGCCAGATCTAGAGCGCCGGGTCGCCGTCAAGGTGCTCTCCCCGAGCTCGCCGAGGTTCGCACCGCTCGCCTGTCGGGCACCTCGGCGCGCGGCACTGCGCAATGAACGCGTCCCAACTCGACGCCGGAACCTCCCTCGCGAGTTACGTGTTGCCGCTTGGAGCCGCGACGGCGCTATCGTCGTCTCGCCGCGCGGTACGCGGACCCTTGTCATTGCCCGCAACGCTATGCAGGTTGATACGGAATTCTGTTTGCGAGTAGACGGAGTAACGACATGTTGGCTGTGCTTCTCTTGGCAACGATCCTGCTTTTCGTGATCGCCTATCGGACTTACGGCGGCTGGATGAGCCGCGTGTTCGGACTGAACGATCGCCACCTGGTGCCGTCGGAGGCTCAGTACGACGGCGTCGACCATGTGCCCACCAAGACCCAGGTGCTGCTGGGGCATCACTTCTCCTCGATCGCGGGCGCGGGTCCGATCGTCGGACCGATCCTGGCTGGCCTGTTCTTCGGTTGGGTGCCGGCCCTGCTCTGGATCGTGCTGGGCTCGATCTTCGTGGGCGGCGTGCATGACTTCGGCTCGACCATCGCCTCGGTACGTCACAAGGCGCGATCGGTGGCCGAGCTGGCCCGCCAGTACATCACACCCACCGCCTATAGGCTGTTTCTCGCCTTTATCTGGCTAGCGCTGATCTACGTGATCGTCGTCTTCATGGATCTGACGGCGGCGACGTTCGTGAACGTCGAGATGAACGGGAGCGGCGTGGCGATCTCGGCGATCCTCTTCGTCGGACTGGCGCTGGCGATGGGCTATGCGACCTACCGGGCCGGCATGGGGATGAAGACCGGCACCCTGATCTTTCTTCCCTTGCTTCTAATCGCGGTCTGGGTGGGCGACGCCATCATGCTCGAAGGTGGGCTGCTGCCCGACCTGGGCGGCGCGGAGAAGAACAGCTGGAACGTGGTGCTGATCGGCTATTGCTTGGTCGCGGCCATCACACCGGTCTGGATCCTGCTTCAGCCCCGCGACTACCTGTCCAGCTGGCTGCTCTATCTGTCGGTGATTGGCGCCGGCGTCGGCCTGATCATCGGCGCGGCGACTGGCTCGGTGGGCGTAACCGGGCGCTGGCCCGCGCTGGTGAGCCCCGGCGCGGTGACGGCGATGGGCGTGCCGCACCTGGGCCCGCTCTTTCCGATCCTGTTCATCACGGTGGCATGCGGAGCGTGCTCCGGCTTCCATTCGATCGTGGCGAGCGGGACGACGGCGAAACAGGTCCGCTGCGAGACCGATGCGCGACGGGTGGGCTACGGCGCAATGCTTATCGAGGGCGTCGTGGCGGTGATCGCCCTGTCCACGGTGATGATCCTCTCGTTCGGGAGCGAGGCGCTGCGCTCCGACCCGATCTCGGTGTATGCGGCAGGGATCGGGCAATTCCTCAGCGGTTTCGGGATCGACCCGCGCTTCGGCGCGCACTTCGGTCTGCTGGCGTTGTCCACCTTCCTGCTCACGACGCTCGATACCTGCACGCGCCTGGGACGCTACGTCGTGCAAGAGGCCTTTGGCTGGGACAAGAATGACGCGCGCAGCCGGATGTGGGCGACCATCCTCACGCTGCTCTTGCCGGGGGCGCTGGTCTTCATGACTTACAGCGACCCGGTCACGGGCCAGGTGCTGCCGGCGTGGCGCGCCGTCTGGCCGGTCTTCGGCGCCACCAACCAGTTGCTGGCGGCGTTGGCGTTGCTGGCGGTGACGGTGTGGCTGAAGCGGACGGGGCGGGTCTGGGCCTTCGCGGGCGTGCCGATGGCTTTCATGCTGGTCATGACCATGAGCGCCCTGGCTCTGCTGATCACTCAATACGGCCTGTCGCTTATCGGCGTGATTTCATCGGCGCTGTTCGTACTCGGCCTGATGCTGACCGTCGAGGCCACCCGGGCGTTCCGGCTCGATGTGCTGGGGCCCGAGCCGATCACCCTGAAGCCGGTCGAGGCGGTGGGCGACTGATCGGCGGGCGGGCGGTCTGGGGGCGGCCTCAGGTCCGCGCCAGCTTGCCCAAGACCTGCCGCGTTACCTGAGTCAGCTTGGATGGCGTGAACGGTTTCTGGAGGAAGGGGTTGCGCTGATCCGCCATCAGGTCTCGCACCGTCTTGTTGTCAGTATATCCCGACATGTAGATGACGCGCAGATCGGGGCACGCCTTCCGCAGGCGCGTGGCCAGATCCGGTCCGCCCAGCCGCGGCATCACCACATCAGTGATTAGCAGGTCGACCGGTCCTCCGTGGACCTCGTGCACCTGGAGGGCTTCCAGGCCGTCGCTCGCCTCCAGCACACTATAGCCGGCGCCGCGCAGAACCCGGGCGGCCAGGGCCAGAACCGCCGGTTCATCCTCGACGAGCAAAACCGTAGTGCTCTCCCCCGGCTGGGGAAGCTGGGTCGGTGGGGTCGGCGTCACCGCGGCGTCAGCGCCGACGGCGGGGAAGTAGACCTTCACCGTCGTGCCTCGGCCCGGCTCGCTTTCCACCGAGACCTCGCCGCTGCTTTGTTTGACGATGCCGTACACCGTTGGCAGTCCCAGCCCGGTTCCCTTGACTTCCTTCTTTGTGGAGAAGAAGGGCTCGAAGATGAGCGCCTTGGTCTTCTCGTCCATCCCGCAGCCGGTGTCGGTGATCGAGAGAACCGAGTAGCCGCCCGGCCCGAGAATTCCGATCTGCTGGGCCTGTGCACGGGTCAACTCCACGCGGCGCGTCTCGATCGTCATCCGTCCACCCTGAGACATGGCCTCGCAGGCGTTCTCGGCCAGGCTCAAGACGATCTCCTGCAGCTGGACCGGGTCGGTCTTGATCGGATCCAGGTCTGGGTCGAGGTCAACCACGATGTCGATCGCCTCTCCGGCCAGCTCGTGCAGACGGTTGCCCAGTCTGGTGATCTGCTCGTTGAGATCGATGCGCTGCGGTTGCTGAACGCGTTTGCGGCTGAAAGCGAGCAATCGGTTCGTGAGCGCAGCGGCGCGCTCGCCCGCTTCTTTGATCTCGCGCACATCGTCTCGGTTCTGGTGGTGCTTCAACTCCGACAGGAGCAGGTCGCAGTGCCCGAGAATCGAGGTCAGCAGGTTGTTGAAATCGTGGGCGATGCCACCGGCCAACCTGCCGATGGCGTCCATCGTCTGAGCTTGTTGAGCGCGCCGCTCCAGCCCCTTCTCCTCGGTGAGGTCGCGGGCGACGATCGAGAGATGGTCGGCGCGTCCATTCGGCGCTTTATGCGAGATGATGACCAGCGACGTCGGAGACGATTGGCCTCCGGCGCCGAGCAGCGTCACTTCTCCGTTCCACGTGCCGTCCAGGATCGCCCGGGGGACCGCCTCCTCGAGGATTCGCGAGCGATCGGGCTCCGGGAAGTAGTCCCAGATTGGCAAGGGTGACCGCCTGACCTCCGGAGCGAGGCCCAGCATCTTGTAGCCGGCCGGGTTCAGGTAGAAGCCGGCTCCATCGACGGTGGCCATACCGACGAGATCCGGCGTCGCTTCCAGGATCTCGGCCAGGCGGAGGCGCGTCTCCTCTGCGTGCTTGCGCTCCGTGATGTCGGCGACGATGATGAGAATACCGACGATCGCCCCGCTGGAATCGCAAAGGGGAGCCGCCGAGATACTGGTATCGATGAGGCTGCCGTCGCGCCTCAGTCGCTTGGCCTCGACCTCATTGAAGCGCTCGCCACGCATCAGTTGCTGGTGGAACTGTTTGAACTGCTCCCTCCCCTCCACGGGGACGACGGGGATAGGTCGTCCAATCACCTCGGCTGCGCTCCAGCCGAAGATGCGTTCGGCGGCGGGGTTCCAGCTGGTGACGTTGCCGTCCAGGTCCAGCGCTATGATGGCCAGCGGCGAGGCCTCGATCGCGGCCTGGAGCTTCTCGTTGAGCCGTTGCAGCTCTTCCGCGGCCAGCTTGCGTTCGGTTATGTCCTGTAGAGCGCCCTCGTAGAAGCGGACACGTCCACGCGGGTCGCGCGCTGCCTGCACGTAGTCAAGCACCCAGATCAGCTCGCCGTCGTAACGTCGTAGCTGCACCTCGTAGTTTCGCACCTGGTCCTGCTGCTCGATTTGGGCCACCCAGCGCACCCGAGCGCTTCGGTCCGCAAACAGCTCGTAGGCGTTGAGTTCCAGAAGGCTTTCCTTGTTCGGGTAGCGGAGCAGCTGGACGAGCGCCGGGTTGACGTCAAGGATCGTCCCGTCTGGCGCGCTGAGATACAGCGCTATCGGTACCCCATCGAAAAGCCGGCGGTAACGCGCCTCGCGAAAACCGCCAATGGCCGGCGTGGCGAGGCGCCGGCGCGCACGCCGCAGCCGGGCTCGGAAACGCGTCCAGGCCGACCTGAGAGGCGCTGCGAGCCTGCGCCGCGAACTGGCTGATCGAACCGGCGGCTGTGGGGACTCCGTCTTGGTCTGAGCGCTTCGCCCGTTTATCATGCTTTCATTACCGCTGTGGAAGCTTCGCCGCCGTCCTTCGCGGCAGCGCCGTCTTAAGCTGGGTCCAGGCTGCGGGGGGTCGGACAGGGGCCTGGGCGGCTGCAACCGAGTTGGGCGCGGGCCTCGGGGTATGGGCCCGCCAAACCAGGACATCCAATACTAATTAGATTCCGAAGCTACGGAAACCGGTAGGAGGTTCCCTATGCGACGCCACGATGTTCTCACCGTGACCCTCGGGCTCTCCCTACTAGTCGGCTCACCCTCTGGGGCCGATATGCTGGCGGCTGCCCCCCAGCAAGCGTCGACGGCCACAGAGACTCGGGTCCTGACGCCAGTCGATGTGGCGCGCACCCGGGCGGTGAGTGAGGTGGCGATCAGCTCCGACGGCGCAGCGATCGCATACACGGTGAGCGTACCGCGCGAGCCCGGACGGGGAGAGAACGGACCGGCCTGGAGCGAGCTTCACATGGTCAGCTTCGACGGGTCGGAGCATCGCCCCTTCGTGACCGGCCAGGTCAACGTCAGTCAATTGCGCTGGACCCCGGACGGCGCGTTCGTGGGTTACCTGGCGCGCCGCGAGGGGGACGAGCACCGGTCGCTCTATGTCATCCCGGCGGACGCCGGAGAGTCTGTGCGGGTCTACCAGTACGAGAGCGACATCGAGCACTTCGACTGGCGGCCTGACGGACGTGCGCTCGCCTTCGTGGCGGAGGCGCCGGCGCCGGCGGAGCTTGAATCGCTGAAGGCGAAGGGGTTCAACCAGGAGATCTACGAGGAGGATTGGCGGCCCCGGCGGATCTTCGTGCTCGAGCTGCCGCGCGGCCCGGAGGGCGAGCCGGGACAGCTGCGCCTGCTGGAAGAGGTGCCGG
>CAYGCC010000365.1:0-1886 GCA_964348165.1 uncultured Gemmatimonadota bacterium
ATAGAAGCGGATGGGACGCTGAGCGGCGACCTGGTGGTGGTGGGGGGCGGCGATCCGGCAATCTCCGAGCGGTTCTACGACGGCGATCCAACGGCGGTCTTCCGCGCCTGGGCCGATTCACTGAAGGCGCGGGGTGTGCGGCGGATCGCCGGCGATATCGTCGGGGACGATGACCGCTTCGACGATGTCCACCTGGGCCCGGGCTGGGCCTGGGATTATCTCGACTCCTACTACGCCGCCGAGATCGGAGCGCTGCTTTACAACGAGGGCGCCGTGACTTACCGGATCACGCCGGGCGACTCGGTGGGCGCGCCGGCCCGGGTGGACGCCTTCCCGCGCACGTCTTACTTGACGGTCACGACCGAGATCATGACTGTGGCGGACAGCACCGACGTGTCTTTGCGTGCCGACCGCCGCCCGTTCGTGAACGATGCGCGCCTGAGCGGCAGCATCTGGATAGGACAGGACTCGGTGATCCGCTACATCGCGCCTCACGATCCGACTTTGTTCTTCGTCAACGTGCTCTTCGAAACGCTCATCGCCGAAGGAATCGAGATCGCCGGCCGGCCGCTTGACATCGACAGCTTGCCCGACGGCGATCGCGCCGCTTCGCTGACGACGCTGTTCGTCCATCAGTCGCCGACACTGGCCGAGATCGTCTCGCCGTTCCTGAAACGGAGCCAGAACCAGATCGGTGAGATGCTGCTGCGCTATCTGGGCGTGGCGGACGCAGACACGGGAAGCGTGAGAGCCGGGCGCCGCGCGGTCGAGGCGACGCTGACCAATTGGGGAATTCCCGAGTCGAGCTATATCTACGTCGACGGTTCGGGCCTGTCGCGTTACAACTACCTGAGCCCCGAGGCGATCATTCGTCTACTGCGCGTCATGGCCCGGCGCCCCGAGTTCGAGGTGTTCTACGAAGCGCTACCCATCGCCGGCGTGGATGGCACGCTGCGGTCGCGGATGAAAGGTACCCGGGCCGAAGGCAACGCCCGGGCGAAGACGGGCTACATCGCGAATTCCCGCGCCCTGTCAGGCTACGTGACCACGCGCGATGGCGAAACCCTCGCCTTTAGCATTATAGCGAACAACTTCGACGAGTCGGTGGACGCCGCCGAGTACCTGCAGGATCTGGCGATCGAGCGGCTGGCGAACTTCTCGCGGGTTGGACCGCGCTAGTTCCGGCGTGTCCGGTTTGGTTAGCTGATCCTCCGCAGCTCGATCCGGAGGCGCACGCCTTTTCCCGACCACTCGCCCACCAGGCCGTCGGGAACAACGGTGAAGCTGGTCTGCTCGATGATCGAAGGTTCCGAGAAATCGAAAGTGACGAAGCCCGGAATGTGTAGGCGCCACGTCCCTACGAGCGCCTGTTTAATCCTAAGCTCGGGGTCGGTGCCGATCTTGAGCTGGCCGCGGGCGCTGCCGTCGGCATTCAGGGTCAGGCTCAGACGCGTATGCGGCTGACCGATGAGCTCGGTGGCGTGGCCGCCGCGCTGGACGATCAGGTGAACGGCCTCGTAGCTGCCGGAGACGTCGGGCATTGGCGGCGGCTCTGTCAGTGAGGTCCCGCCGAGTCGCTCACGGTCCGCCGTGCAGGCGCTGGCGAGGAGGATGGCGCCGGCGATCAGCAGCAAACCGACCACGGCTGGAAGCTGGCCGAAGCGAGCCCGCATGGCTCTTGCCTCGATGTACAACATGGTCTTAGCAGTTTATAAATAATGCATAGCCCGATAGGCGCGGAAAGGCAAGATACGGGCTGGTGAAATGACCGTCAGAATCAGCCGCTCGTTCGTCGTCACGCTCTCGTTGCTATCGCAGGTCGCGGGCGCCGTTGCGCAGACCCCGGCCTCCACCGAGCTGCGGAAGCTGTTCGAGGACGCGTGGGA
>CAYGCC010000366.1:0-1972 GCA_964348165.1 uncultured Gemmatimonadota bacterium
CCCAAACGTTCGATCGCGAGATGACGGACGTGTTCGCGATCCAGAGCGAGGTGGCGGAGCACATCGCCGGTGCGTTGCAGAGAAGACTGACGCCCGATGAGCGCCGGCGCTTCGCGCGGCGACCGACGGCCGACATGGAGGCATATCGCGAGTACCTGCTGGGCCGACACCACTGGGCACGGTGGACCGAAGATGATTTCAAGGAGAGCATTCGACACTTCGAAGCGGCGATCGAGCGCGATCCCGACTTTGCGGAAGCGCACGTCGCGTTGTCCGAAGCGTGGTCCCACTTGGGGACGGGTTACTGGACGGTCCGTCCGTTGGACGCATACCCCAAAGCCCGCGACGCAGCCATGCGCGCCATCGACTTGGATCCGGACTCAGCCGATGCGCACGCGCGGCTGGCGATGGTCGAGTGGTGGTTCGAATTCGCGTTCGACCGCGCCCTGGAGCGCGTCCAACGGGCCGCTTCGTTGAATCCGAACTCCGCGTCGGCGTTCGACTATCACGCGAATATTCTTACGATGCTCGGCCGGCATGACGAGGCGCTGGCACTTGGCAAGCGAGCGTGCGAACTGGATCCGGCGTCGATCTTCATCAACGCCAACTACGGTCTCTATCTTTATCGAGCACGCAGGTGGTCTGAGGCCATCGAGCAGTTTGAGCGTGTCATCGACCTCGACCCGAATCTGCCTATGGGGCATGCGTTGCAGGCTCTGGCATACGTCGAGTCGGGAGACGATCAGCGAGCGTTGCAGGGCTTTCGCCGGGCGGATGAACTGTCGGCCGGCCATCATGCGTACCGCGTCATGCTGGGGTACGGCCACGCTGCGGTGGGCGATGGAGAACGAGCGCGACAGATCTTTCGCGAGATCGAAGCCGTGCGCGCCGAACAGAACATCTGGTTGGTCATGTTGGCGATGGGGAACGCAAAGCTGGGCGAGACCGAGCGGGCGCTGGACCTGCTGGAGGACGCGCATCGCGAGCGGGGCGGTTGGATCGTCTGGGCGGGCGTCGAACCGGGACTCGACAGCCTCCGCGACCATGCACGGTTTCAGACGCTGACCGCTCGGTTGGGGTTGCCGCAGGCTGGCGATCCCGTGCGACCATCCACCTCGTGAGGAATTGATGCAGCCAAAGGAGCAGCCCTGTGAGGGCCGATTCACTGCCGAGGCCCTTGTGTGCCACTCTCACGTGTCAACGAACCCATCGGAACTTCGCTAATGGTCAACACTCTGAAAGAAACAGTCCTCATCGCCGCTATCGCAGCTGCCTGCACGGCAGGAGATGGGCGCACCTACGACACCGCGATCCTGAACGGTCGGGTCATCGACCCCGACACGCGGCTCGACGCCGTGCTCAACGTCGGGATCCTGGACGGCCGGATCGCGACGGTAACGGAAGGTCCGATTTCCGGCCGCGACACGATCGACGCCACCGGACTGGTGGTAGCGCCGGGATTCATCGACCTCCACGCGCACGGGCAGGACAGCGTGAGCCGTCGGCTCCAGGCACTGGACGGTGTCACGACGGCGCTGGAGATGGAGATCGGGGTCTACCCGGTCGGAGAGTGGCTGGCGTCGTGGGAGGGCAGGGCCCTCATCAACTACGGCGCCACGGTGGGTCACCCGGGCGCGCGGGTTAAGCTGCTGACCGGCATCTCCGTGGGCCATTCGGCGACGCTGCCGCCGGGCAGCGACATCGCCGAGATCTGGTTCGGCGAGCACAGGTACGAGCCGATCTCGGATGAGGAGATCGCCGGGATCGCAGAGCTCATCGGGCGGGGGCTGGACGACGGCGGGCTCGGCATCGGCTTCGGGATCACCTACACGCCCGGCGCGTCGCGCACCGAGATCCTGCGCTTGTTCGAGCTCGCGGCGGCCCGCGGCGTTCCCGCCTATGTGCATCTGCGTGGCGCGAACTCGGGTGGCACATTGGGCGCGTTTCAGGAGGTGATCGCCAACGCGGCCGC
>CAYGCC010000367.1:0-24528 GCA_964348165.1 uncultured Gemmatimonadota bacterium
TACCCGGAGGCGCGGCTGGGGATCGCCGACACGGCCGCGGCGGCCCGGGCGGCGACCCGGCTGCGGGGCCGCGCCGTGCACCGGGTGTCGCCGGGCGGCGACGCCCGCTTCCTCGCCACCCTGCCGTTGAACGTCCTCCCCATCTCGGAAGAGCTGCTGGAGCTGCTGGAGGCGCTGGGCTTGAAGACGGCCGGCGAGTTCGCGGAGCTGGCGCCGGGCGAGGTGGAAGCGCGGCTGGGCGCCGAGGGGGCGCGAGCGCACCGCTGGGCCCGGGGGCTGGACGACGGCAAGGAGGGCCCGTTCGGCGATCGTCCACCTGCTGACTGGAGCGCCGAGGTCGAGCTGCCCGGCCCGGTGGAGCGGCTGGAACCGCTGCTCTTCTTACTGAAGTCCTGCCTCGATCATCTGTCGGGCGCCCTCGCCATCGAGGGGTTGTGCGCCCGCGGGCTCGAGCTGACCATCGCGACGGAGGAGGGGCCGGTCTCGCAAACGGTGCGGCCGGCCCGACCCACCCGGCAGGTGGCGATGCTGTTGAGCCTGTGTCGCCATGCCTTGGACGGCCAGCAGTTCCCCGGCCGGGCGCTGGGCGTGCGGGTGGAGGTGGAGGAGGCGGTGCCGGCGCTGGCCGAGCAGGCCGATCTGTTCGAGCCGCCCCGGCCTGACCCCGACGCCCTGGCGATGGCGCTGCACCGGTTGCAGGGCCGCTGGGGTCCGGAGTCGGTGGTGCTGCCGGCGGGGGCGGACAGCTACCGGCCGGAGCGGGCGGGTCGTTGGGAGCCGGTGGACGTGATATCAGAGCTGGCTCGACCACAGCGTGGTGCGGTCGGGCACGGTGCGGTCGGGCACGGCGGGGACCCCTCGCTTCATGTCGCGCCGGACGGGCAACCATCTCCGACGAGCCGTGGCGCTCCAAATGTCCGCTCGTGGGCCCCCGCCGTGCCCTCCCTTTCGCGGGGGGAGGACGGTGGCCGTGCGGCGGCTAGGGAAGGACGCGCCACCTCTCCGAAATCTCCGGGATTGGTGTTGCGGCTCTGGCCGCGGCCGCGGCCGCTGGAGGTGCGGATCGAGGCGGGGCGGCCGGGGGCGGTGGGTCTGGACGGCGGCTGGCGGACGGTGCGCTCTTTCCTGGGCCCCGAGCGACTGTCGGGCGATTGGTGGGAGGATGGGTATTCGCGGGAGTACTACCGGGTGACGACCGAGGGGGGCGACCTGTTGTGGGTGTTCTACGACGGGCGGCGCCGCGGCTGGTTCTGGCACGGCTGGTGGGATTGAGTGGCGCCGAGGGCCGGCTGGACGCCTGGAATTCGTCGGTGACATATTGAAAACGATCTCGACTTCCGCAGAGGGGGGAGAACACGATGTGGAGGGGCTCTCGTTCGCTTCGTTCCCCGCTGGCCGTGTTCGGCGGACCGCCGGGATCCGTCGTCGCGCTCCTGTTCGCCAATCTTCTGCTCGCCACCCCCGCCACCTCTCAGATCGTCACCGGTCGGGTCGTCGATGCCAGCGGCGAACCGGTCGTTGGTGTCGCGATCGTGCTCCTCGACACGCTGGCTGTGGCGCAACGGGAGGCCGTGAGCAACAGCGCTGGAGAGTTCTTCCTCGTGGCGACCGCCCCGGGGACGTATCGCCTCCGTGCCAGCCGTGACGGCGTCGCGACCGCCGAGACGCGACCGATCGAGGTCGGGGAGGGCGAGGTGGTCGAGGTGGAGTTGAGACTGGACGTGGAAGCCGTGGAGTCAGAACCGCTCACGGTGGTGGTGCGCCGGCGCGAAACCCAGCGCGAACACGACCTGCGCGAGTTCTACGAGCGGGCCGAATATTACGGTGAGCGCGATATCGGCTCAATCCAGATTTACACGCGCGAGAGCCTAAGCGAATGGGACGCCCTGAGCCTGGCAGAGTTTTTCAGGCTCTACGCTCGATGGAGTCCCTATGGCTCGGGTTGCAACCCTAAGGCGTTCGTGGACGGTCGGCCTCGCGCCCTGCGAAACCTCAGCTTCTTGTCACTCTCGAACTTCGAGGGGATCGAGCTCTATGCCGGCAGCGGACCCACACGCGGTCGGTTCTGGGATCCGGACGGCTGCGGTGTCGTTCTCGTTTGGACGAGTGTGGTGCGAGAGGGTGGAGGCGGGCTCGGTCTGGTGGAGGTGCTGGCGATAACCGGGGCGGCCGCGCTGCTGGGTCTCGTTCTATTCTTCTGACTCCTCGGGACGAGCCTGCTGGGCCATTTGGCGGAAGGCGGCGAGAAACACCTTCCGCATCTTCATGCCCTGGACTTCCCCCGAAACGGCATCCAGCGCCTTGAAGTCGTACGTTCCGCGTTTCTTGAAGTGCGCGACCCAGAACGGGTAGTGCACCTTTTCCGGCTCAGAGATCTCTCGTATCGACACCGTGCGCTTGTTGCGGAGCCCGTGTTCGAGCAGCAGCCAGCGGTACTCCTGCCTGGCAGTCTCTCGCGCCGCACTCGGAGATTGCACGAATTGACAGGCTGTGCCCTCGCATCGTGGTCTTCGGACTAGGGCATCTCCGATGAAGAACACGGTGGCCCCCAGAACCGCGTCGACCGCAACGCCGACCCGCTGTGTGTCGACGCCCTGAGACACCGTGATATCGAAGAAGTAGTACGGCAGGTAGATCAGCTCGACTCGCCTTGGCTGGATGGGCTTACTCCACAGCCTGGCGGGAAACGAGGTCGACGCCGCAGACAGGCTGGCCGTCGCCTGCTCCCGGGATACTGTCGGGCTGACGCTGACGCGCGCGTCGATCAGGGCCTCATACCTTTCCGGCGGCGATCGGCCCTTCCCTTGAGGAGGGCTGCGATGCCGACCCCGAGCAACAGCGAGCCGGCAATGAGATTGGTGACAACACCGTGCAGCAAGGGCACCTGTGGTGTTTCTCTCACGAAGAACGTGGCCATCAATACCACGAGTCCGAACAAGGACCAGAACACGCCAAGGATCGTGAACGGCTCAAAGGTCTTCTTTTCGTCCATCTCGATCTCCGGCTTTGTTCAGAAGGCCATGTAGAGGAGTATCTGAACCGCCATCAGCACGGAAGCCCACACTCTCAGGTCTCGCCACCTGTGATTGTCCGGCGCATCGCTGTAGATGTAGCTGCGCGGTCGACGCCATGCCCACGCCGCGATCGCGAGAAAGAACGCCGCCGCGATGACCTTGCCCCACCATAGCGGTAAGCCCGCCAGCCAGTCGCTCATATTACTCACCTCGCTCCGCGCGTCGTGAGAGGATGTCCTGGATCTCGTCGTCCTTCATGACCAGCCCGTAGACCAGGCCCTCGAGCTTCGACGTCGGTTCGCGCTTGGTCAACAGACTCACCACGATGCACACGATCAGCGCGCCCACGAACGACCACCAGGCGACATAGAGGAAGCTCCAGCCCGCGGCGAAGTAGAGCGTGCTCGATATCGCCACACCCGCCAGCAGGCCGAACAGTCCTCCCCACTGTGTGGCCCGACTCCACCCGATGCCCAGCAGCGTGATGGCGAAGGTGGGACCTTGAAAGATGGACAGCAGACTCTGCATGGCGACGTAGATGCCGGGGAACTGCTTTGTCACCGGAGCGAAGGCGATCGCCCACAACACGAACACGAGGGTCAGGATGCGGCCGACATTCAAGTAGTGCCGGTCCGATGCGTCCTTGACCAGAAACCGCTGGTAGATGTCCCGGGTCCACACCGTCGCGGCGGAGTTCAAGGTGGAGTCGACGCTGGAGATCAAAGCCGCCATGAAAGCCGCGAACACCAATCCGGCCAGCCCGGCGGGCAGCAGATTGCGGATGAGCCAGGGAAAGGCGCGGTCCATCTCCGGACCGACGAGGTTCGGATTCAGCGACAACGCCAGCAGCCCGGGCAAGACGACGAGCACGGGAATGAACATCTTGGGGAAGGCCGCGAACAGCATCCCCGCCTTGGCATCCCACTCACTGCGCGCACCGAGGGTGCGCTGGATGATCGCCTGGTGACAGCACCACCAGGCCGGTGACAGCACGAAGGCGAGGCCCAGGATCATACCCAGCCACGGAATGACCGGGTCGTCGAGCGGCAAGAACAGCTTGAAGTGGTTGGGGTGCGTTGGGGTGATGCTCTCCATCAGGCCGGACCAACCGCCCACGGTCCACAAGCCCAGCACCGTGAGGGCGACGCCGCCGATGAACATGACGAGGAGCTGTACGACGTCGGTCATGGCGACGGCGGCCAGGCCTCCGGTGATCGTGTAGACGCCGACGATGGCCGCCGTCACCAGCAGGCTGACCCAGATGGGGATGCCCAGGTACTCGTTGAGCATCAAGCCGGCGGCCCAGAAGAACACGCCAAGCACGCACGCCAGGAACAACCCCCAGAGCAGCGCCTCGATGACTCGGACGGCCAAATTATAGCGCCGACCGAGGAACTCGGGCACGGTGTAGACGCCGGCCTTCCAGTAGTAGGGGACGAACAGCAGGGCGGAGAGCACCATGGCGGGTATGGCGCCGATCCACTCGTAGTTGGCCTGGGCGATCCCGAAGCGATAGGCACCGCCGGCGGCGCCCATGTAGTCGTAGGCGCCGATGTTGGTTCCGATGATCGACAGGCTGATGACCCACCACGGCAGCATGCGCCCGGCGAGGAAGTAGTCCTCCTCGGTCTTGACGTACTTCTTGAAGTAAAAGCCGAAGATGGGAATTCCGACGAGGTAGGCGACGACGATGAAGAGATCGATTCCACCGATGGTCACTTCCACCTCCCGACTGTGCGCATGTGGTCCGGGCGTGTGGATTCTAAGAGCGACCTACACTCGTGGCAATTCGTTCTCGTCAGCGCACCGTTGCGGCCGCAGTGACGGCGTGACGGAGCGCGCGACAACTGCGCTAGCTACCAGAAAGGATCACACGCACGACATCTATCGTAGACCGCCTTCCGCCCACCGCCCACCGATCACGGCGCAACGCTCCCGGCGATCCTGAACTTCGGCGCGTCCGTGTCCGCCGAAACGAGGCGCCTGCCACTCACGAACAGCGCCGCGCGCACGCGTCCGGAGGCGGCGAACGGCCGATCGTAGCGCGTCGCACCCGCCCCCGGTTCGCTCCCGTCGGTCGTCACGCGGATCTCGTAAGGCTCCGCATCGCCGCCGACCGGGGTGGCTGCGCTCAGGACGCGGACGCGCTCACCGTCCCGGACCAGGCAGAGGGCATAGACCGCGCCTCGCGGCCGTCGCCTTTCCGTTTGCACGATCACGCTGGCGATCCCCGCCTCCGACGAAAACGGGTTGGCGCCGACCAGCGTGATGTCGCCGGTGGCCCCGAAGAAAACGTTCTCCCACGCGTCGGGCACCAGGGTTCCGCGGGCGTCACGCAGCTCGGCCCGCAGAAATGCGACGTCCTTCCCGTCCAGCGCGAAAGGTCGCCCACTCTCGTCCAACCAGAGATCCAGGCGCTGCACGGCTCCCGGCGTCCGCACGGTGTGACGCGTGACCTCACGCCCGTCGATGTGGCCGATCGCCTCGAGCTTCCCTGGTCGGAAGCGCCCGAGGCGGAAGGTGAACGGCGGACGCGCCAAATGCGTTGAGATCCGATCGGTGTCGGGTCTTCGCCGCTCCACCTGCTCGCCGTTCAGGTGGAGCGCGACCTCGTCGCAGTTGCTGAACACCCGGACGTTCGTGCTCGAGTCCGGCGTCCAGTGGCTGGCGATGAAGACCATGGGGCCGGACTCCGCCTGCCGCAGGTCTTCGCTCGCGGGTCGCTGGCTCTGGAATAGCGAGTAGGAGAACTTCGGCAGCCGGAAGATGTCCATGCAGCCGGAGGACTCGATGTCCGGGGCGTAGCCACGGTTGTAATCGAACATCACCCAGAGGCCGTCGGCGAAGGCGATGGTCTTGAGGTTGTCGTTGTGGGCCTCCTGAAAGTTCGTCGCCTGTTGAAGCTGCGCCGCCTCGCCGTGCCAGCGAAGCTGGCGGCTGTTGGCCTCGTCCGGCGCCAGGTCGGCCCACGCTTCCTGCTGTAGCCCGGCGTTCTGCGCGTAGTACTCCCAGTCGCCGTACTCACTGACTACGCAGGGGCGATCGGTGACGTCCCGACAGCCGCCGTGCTGCCGCGCCTGGATGAACACATCGTAGCCCTCGGTCCACCCGCAGGTGAAGCACTGGTCACCCGGATACTCCTCGTGGGCGATGGCGTGGGTGCGGCGGATGAACTCGTCGGGCATGTCGGTCTCGTTGAGCGAGACCTCCCAGAGGATGACGCAGGAGTGGTTGCGGTCGCGCCGCAGGAGCCGGCGGCAGTTGTCGTACTGGATCTCGGTGAACTGGGGATCGTCCCGGTTGAAGAACTGCCAGCCGGGGATGCAGTTCATGACGACGAGGCCCAACTCGTCGCAGGCGTCCATGAAGGCGGGGGCGTGTGCATAGTGAGACAAGCGGATGTAGTCGAACCCCGCGTCTTTGATCTTCCGGGCGTCCCGGTACTGGGCCGCGTCGGACAGAGCGTATCCGACGTAAGGGTACTCCTGGTGCCGGTTCGTTCCCCGCAGGAACATCCGCTCGCCGTTGATCCGGAAGCCTCCGGGCGAGATCTCGATCCGGCGGATCCCGATGCGCGTCGCTTCCTCGTCGATGACGACCCCGTCTTCGATGACCTCGGTATGAAGCACGTACAGGTCGGGTCGACGCGGACTCCAGAGCGCCGGTGAGATCACCCGCAGGTCCTGTCGCACGTCGCGGTCCTCACCCGAGCCCAGACGCACGAGGTCGGAGAACGCCTCGGCCGCGACCCGGCGATCTCCATCGAGAATCCGCGCGCGGATCCGAAACTCGCGGGGTGCCGGACCGTCGTTCCGCACGTGAACTTGCACGCGCACCGTGGCCCCTTCCGGTGTCACCTCGGGGTAAGTGACGAAGACGCCGCCGCTGGCCGGTCGATCCGCCAGAATCGGGTCGGTGAAGTGGAGCGGGTCTTTGATGACAAGGTGGACGTTCCGGTAGATGCCGTGGTACGGGTTGAAGTCGAGCTGCGGAAGCGGTTTCGGACCGGTCACCGGGTCGTCGCGGTTGTCGAGGCGAATGGAAAGCACGTTCTCCGCGCCGGCCACGATCTGGCTCGAGATGTCGAAGCCGAAAGGCATCCAGCCTCCCATGTGTCGCCCCAGGTGCTGGCCGTTGAGCCAAACGTCGGCCACGTTCATCGCCGCGTCGAACTTCAAGAACAGCTTTCGACCCGCGCTCTCCCGGCTGACGAGGAAGCGCTTGCGGTACCAGCAGGTCCCCTGCCACTGGTAAGTGTCGCTGCCCGGTTTCCCAGTCACCAGGCTCTCGATGCGTGCCGTGTGTGGAAGCGTCGCCGCGCTCCAAGCGCTGTCGTCGAACGTTCGGCTCTCCGCACCCTCGGCATCGGCCAGGAGGAACCGCCAACCCGGATTGAAATCGACCCGGAACGAGCTGCGGCTCAACCCTAACAGCGCGCGTGGCCCCAGCGCGGGGTGGAGGGCCAGAGCGGCGCCGGCCACCGCCGTGTGCTTCATGAAGTCGCGTCTCTTCATATCCGGTCAAGGCTGAGGGTCGAGGGCGACGCGCTCGATTTCGAAGCCGTGCGCGCCCTCCCGGTCGGCATCTTGGAACAGACTCGCGCCCATGGAAAACTGCAGACCGTCGAGATCGGACAGTTGCGGCCCGTCGCTGGCCGTCGTGGGCTCCATCAGGTAGGGAAGAAACTGCGGATAGGGCCGCGGCAACAAAGCCAACGGCGTGGGCATTAGCTCCGACAGGGAAATAACGAACTCACGCCACTGATCCTCCAGCTCGAGCAGGGTGCCCCAGGCCGAACCGTTCCGCTCGACGAGCGCGACTTCCATTCGATCCGTTTCGCGCCCGGCGGCGCGGGCACGGATGCGGAGCACACCGCCTGACGGGGCGTCGCCAAGGCGCGTGCGCTGACCGTCGGGCAGGAAAGTCCGAAGAGCGAAGTGGTGGGGGGGCGGGTTGAAGTCTTCCACCACGGCAGACAAGGCCAGCCGTTCCGGCTCGCTCCCGATTAAGATGTCGGTCCGGAACCGAACGTAATCCCAGGGATGGGGATAGAGCACGTGCTCCAGGTCGCGCCGGGCATCGAAGAGCAGGATGGGTGCCCCGGCTGCGACGACCGGGACCTGCCAGAACTCGCGGCCGGTGAAGTCCCAGCGATACGGATCACCGACCTTGCCGCCGGGGAAGGTGCGGGCCTCTCCACCCTCGTAGACCGAGACGGCGTACTCGACCAGCCCCTCACGCATCCGCTCGGCGGGCACCTGCACCTGATAGGCGAACGCCCCCGCCGGCTCCATGTTGAGGCGCAGCATGCGGCTCCAACCGCCCAGCCTACGGACGAACAGCGCCACGGAGTCCGCGGGGATGCGAGACACGACCTCGACGCGCACGGTGAACAGCTGCCCGGCCCGCGCCTCCGCCGGTGGGGTATGCACGACGGCCGTCGGGGCCTCCGATGCGGGTGGCGCCACGAAGGCGCCCAGGCGTCGGCCCGCCACGACGGTTTCGGGCGACCAGGCCGGGTCCGCCTTGCCGGCCCGGGTGAGGACGTAGACACCAGGACGCACGCCGAAGGCGGCGGCCCGCACCGCCGGCCGATGGACGTTGCCCTCGTTCAGCGGCTCTACTGAGAAGCTCGCGCCGAGGTCCGGGAGCGTGATCCGCATGGGTCTGGTCCGCCAAATAACACGAGCGGCCTCCCGAGCGAGGCTGGGACGTGTGAACGGATCCACTACCCAGGGCGCGTCCGGGTACACCTCCAAACGCCAGACTCCCTCATCCAGGCGGTCCAGGAAGTAGGCTCCGTTTCCCGCGTAGCGCACCACGGATGATGTGCCCGTCCCGGCCACGTGCCGCAGCGTTGCCGGGGATGGCGGGACGGTGCCGGTGTTGTTCGAGTACAAGAACGCCGTGTCCGTAACCATCTCGCTCAGGTCCTCCACGTAGCTCACGCGGAAGGGCCCGAAGCGCTCGCTCTCCGGGTACTCGCCGTACGACGCACCCCGCGGAATTTGACGGAAGGCCGCGCCGGCGATCATGAAGCTGATCGCCTTGCCCGGTGTATAGACCAGGTTCAAGAAGTGGGTCTGGTACTCGGTGTTGGCATAGGCGATCGCCAACGGGTCGTAGGCGAATTGCGTGGCCCACTGGAAACCGGCCGTCCGAAAGCTGCGGGCCATGGCCGGATACATGTAAGAGCCGGCCACATCGGCGGCGTCGAACTCGTACACTATGCGCGCCTTGTCCCGGCACTCGGCGAAGTCCTCGTAGGGGAGCGTGTAGCGGTCGACGTTGGGCAGCATGTTGCCGCCGACGGCGCTGTTCCGCACGAGGCCGGTAGGGTACCACTGGTGGCTCACCCCATCGATCCGGGCTGTGCAGACGGCACGGCCATGCTCGTCCGAATAGCCCTGGCTGATGTTATAGAGGATGGGCTTGCGGAAGCCCGCCTCTCGCAGTGCGCTCACCATCGCATCGATGTAGCGCGTGGTCTCTTCGGGTCCGGCGGGGTGGCTGGGCTCGTTGAAGATCTCCAGCCCCAACAGGTTCGGGTCGTCCGCGTAGGTGAGGCCGGTGTAGGGGTTCGTGTGGGTAATGAACTGCCGGAGGTAGTTCGCCTGTTTGCGGCGCGCCTCCGGACTCGTGGTCATCTCGCCCTTATCGTATCCGTCGGAGAGGCCGTCGGTGCCCGGGTCCGGCTCGGGGTAGCCGGTCGGCCACCAGGCGATGGGCGTGAGGATCGCCTTGATGCCGTGGTCGGCCAGGCGGGCCAACAGATAGTCGAGCAGGTCCAGGTGGTCGTTTTCCACCAGGTTGCCCTGGGCGTCGCTCACCTCCCGGTCCCAGACGTGGATCCGGTAGGCATCGAGGCCGAGGCGGGCGAGGTGGAGCACGTCAGAGTCGATGGCTTGCTTGTGGTCGACACCGAGATACCCGAGGGCGCGGTAGGCGTGCGCGAAGGGAGTGGAATAGTTGACCCCGAAGAGCGCCACCTCATCTCCGGTCGCTCTCCATCGCATCACCCCTCGCTCGTCGACAGCGACTGGCCCGCCGCCGACATCCGGAATCTGCGCTCTTAGCGGTGTACAGAGTGCGAATGCCAATCCGACGAGCTGGAGCAGGCACGGACGGGGAGGCGGCATGATCGTCGGCGGTTGAACACGATAGAGGGCGGCAGGGCGGGGGCCCTGTGCACCGGGGCTGTTCTGGCCAATCACAATACGCAGGCGCGGCTACCCTGCAAGGCCTCTAGTCTCTCGCGCCACGGGCGGAGAGCCCGTCAATCGCGTGTCCGCAGGAGGCCCGCAGAGGGCGCCCAATCGACCCCGAGACGTCCGCGGGGCAATGTTTTCCCTCTCACTCTTGACAGGGGCGGCGCTGCTCGCGAAACTGCTAGCCATCTGTTTAGAGCTGTCAACGGTCAATACGAGACAAAAACGGGCACGCGGAGATCGCAACCCTCTGGCCGGCCTAAGAACCGGCCGATTCCCTACTGAACGTCCTTGAGGGGGCAGGAGTCGGGGGCTTGCGTTCTACGGGATCGCATAAATTATTATGGTTCGGGTCCTGAGCACCAACCATAGACCATCTCCTTCCTGTGCAGCGGCTCGTCGAGCGCTGGCCCCGATCTTAGCTCGAAGACTCCGGCCGAGTAGCCGCCAGGTCGAGTTGTATCCTGCCGGGTTGGCGGACTCTCCGCCGGACCTCGCGAGGCGCCGCTCGTGCGGGTGGCGCTTCGATCGAGGATAGCTGACACCTGAGGCCGTGGGGGTGAAATGATGAAGAAAGTTACACACCTGCTGGTCGCTCTCATCGCGATGACGGTGATGGGTGCGGGCCAGCTCCAAGCGCAGACCGGCACCATCAGCGGGCGAATCGTCGACGCCAGCATCGGTGGGGGTGTTGCCGACGTCACGGTAACGGTCGCTGGTCGCACCGGCTCGAGTGATTTAGACGGCCGCTTCGTTGTGACCGACGTTCCCGCCGGGACCTATACGCTGCGCGCGATCCGCTTGGGTTACCAGGACGTGGAGCAGTCGGTCACCGTGGTCGCGGGCCAGACGACCACCGTCGAGATCGCTTTGATTCCGGCGCCCCTCGCACTCGAGGAGCTGGTGGCGATCGGCTACGGCGAGCGGCGGGTGCGTGATCTGACCGGCGTCGTGCAGGCCGTGTCGGCCGAGGAGTTCAACACCGGCCGCATCGTCAGCCCCGAAGAGCTGATCCAGGCGAAGGTGGCCGGGGTCCAGGTCTCCGAGGGGAACGGCGGTGAGCCCGGAGGCGGGATCTCGATCCGGATCCGCGGTGGGACGTCGGTGAACGCGAGCAACGAGCCTTTGTTCGTTGTTGACGGCATGCCGCTGGCGGTCGGAGGCGGGATCTCGGCCGGGCGTAACCCGCTTGCGTTCCTGAACCCCGATGACATCGAGTCGATGACCGTACTGAAGGACGCGTCGGCCACGGCGATTTACGGCTCCCGGGGCGCCAACGGCGTCGTGATCATCGAGACGAAGGGTGGGCGCGCCGCAACGGGCGGCATGGGGACGCAGCTGACGTACAGCGGGACGATGTCCGGATCGTACATCACCGACGAGCCGCACGTGCTGACCGCCCAGGAGTTCCGCAACGCCGTTCAGCAGTATAATCCTGACTTCGAGAGCCAGCTCGGGAACCAGAACACGAACTGGCTCGACGCCGTAGAGCGTAACGGATTCGGGCAGGAACACGCGATCGCCTTCGCCGGTGCGGGCGAGAGCTTCGACTACCGGCTGTCGCTCGGTTACCTGAACCAGGAAGGGACCATTCGCGGCTCGGCAACCGAGCGGGCGACCGTGGGGCTGGGCTTCCGCCAGCTCTTCTTCGACGAGAAGCTGCAGCTGTCCGCGAATGTTCGGGGTGCGCGGATCAACGACGACTTCACGCCCGGTGGCGTGGTCGGAGGTGCCACCGCGTTCGCCCCCACCCAGCCGATCATGGACCCGGACAACACGGCGAACGGCGGGTATTTCGAGTGGGTAGATTATTCGCTGGCGCTTACTAACCCGGTCGCCGAGTTGGAGCTGACCCAGGACAAAGGCACGACCTACCGCAGTGTCGGCGATGTCGAAGCGCAGTTCGATGTGCCGGTCGTGCCGGGGCTGAGCGGGAACGTGCGGTTCGGCTACGACGTGACGAAGGCCGAGCGCGAGACGTTCCGGCCGAGCTTTCTGCGCAGTGAGTCGGTGAGCGCCACCCCCGGCTTCGTGAGCCGCGCCAACTCGACCCAGAACAACCTGCTGTTCGACATGTTTGCCAACTACAACCGCAGGTTCGAGACTCTGGGAGGGATGAACCTGGAAGTCACCGCGGGCTACTCGTACGAGGAATCGAACGGCGAGTTCCCGTACTTCGAGGCGCAGGGCTTGAGCTCCGACCTGCTCGGTTTGTCCGGGGTCCCGGCGGCGACGCAGCAGCGGAGCAGCATCTTCGTCGACGAGAGCCGCCTCATCTCCTTCTTCGGGCGCACCAACTTTTCGCTGGCCGACCGCTACCTGTTCACGCTGAGCCTGCGCCGCGACGGCTCGTCCAAGTTCGGACCGGACAACCAGTGGGGCCTGTTCCCAGCGGCCGCGTTCGCCTGGCGAGTTTCGAGCGAGCCGTTCATGGCGAACTTCGAGGCGCTGTCGGACCTGAAGCTCCGGATCTCGTGGGGGAAGAACGGTAACCAGGCTATCGGCAACTACTTGCAGTATCCATCCTACGTCGTCGGCGAGCAGACGGTGCTGTACCAGTTCGGCGATCAATTCGTCACCACGATCCGGCCGGGAGCGGCCGATCCCGGCATCAAGTGGGAGGAGACGACGTCGACCAACGTTGGCCTCGATTTCGGCTTCTCGAACAACCGGTTCGCCGGCGCCATCGACTATTACTTCAAGAAGACTGAAGACCTTCTGTTCCGGGTGCCGGCGCCGGCGGGAATGTTTACGACCAACTTCATCACGACGAACCTCGGCACCGTCGAGAACCGCGGTCTCGAGCTCAGCCTGAGCGCGCTGATCGCCGAGGGCGGCGACGGGGGCTTCTCCTGGAGCGCCGACTTCAACGCGGCGACCAACTCCAACGAGATCGTGCAGATCAACCCGCTCGGCGGCTCCGAAGTGATCCTCACGGGCGGCATCTCCGGCGCCGTGGGCAACTTCATCCAGGTGCTGCAGCCCGGGCAACCGATTAACTCGTTCTACGTCTACCAGCACAAGCGCGGCCCGGACGGAAAGCCCATCTATGACGGGGACCCGCTGCTCATGTACGAGGACGTCAACGAGGACGGCGTCATAAATGTCGACGACCGGGTCCCGTTCGAGAGCCCGGCGCCGACCTGGATTCTCGGCCACTCGTCGCGTATGACGTGGCGGCGATTCGATGCCAGCTTCACGATGCGTGCCTACCTCGGCAATTACGTCTACAACAACGTCGCCTCGAACTTCGGCCATTACCGGGCACTGTCGTACGTGGGGGCGCCCAACAACCTGGACGCGTCCGTGCTGGAGACCGGGTTCGAGTCCGAGCAGTACTTCTCGGACTATTACGTGGAGGATGCGTCGTTCCTGCGCATGGACAACCTGACGCTGGGCTACACGTTCGTGCCGCCCAGGTTCGGGCGACAGGTGCGCGTCGCCGGCACGATCCAGAACGTTTTCATGCTGACGGGCTACAACGGCGTCGATCCGTTGGCGGGCGTGAACGGAATCGATAACAACCTCTATCCGCGCTCCCGGACCTTTACGTTCGGCGCGAGCGTGTGGTTCTGAGGCTGACTGGCTATCAACGAAAAGGACTGAGCCATGAGAAACTTCAGACTCAATGCCGGCCTCGTGATCGCTGCGCTCGTGATCGGCCTCGGCATAACCTCTTGCACCGACCTGACGGTCGAGCCGAAGAGCACGGTGATCGAAGGCGAAGCCTTTACCGACCCTTCGGTCTACCGGTCGTTTCTGGCTAAGCTGTACGCGGGCCTCGCCGTGACCGGGCAGCGGGGTCCGGACTATGGTGGAGATGAAAGGGACTTGTACCTCAGGGACATCGAGGGCATCGACGAAGGATTCGGTCAGTACATCCGCGGGCTCTGGCAGCTGCAGGAGCTGCCGACGGACGAAGCCGTGATCGGTTGGGGCGACGCGGGTCTGCCCGAGCTGGTCATCTCACAATGGGCGTCGACGAACCAGTTCGTTACCGCCGCCTACTACCGCATCTTCTTCCAGATCGCGCTGGCGAACGAGTTCCTTCACCAGACTACGGACGAGAAGCTGGCGGAGCGCGGCCACCAGGGCATCGCGGAAATTCCGCAGTACCGGGCCGAGGCCCGGTTCCTGCGGGCCCTCAGCTACTGGCACGGGCTAGACCTCTTCGGTAAGATCCCCTTCGTGACGGAAACCCCCGCCATCGGCTCGCCGCCACCGGAACAGGTCACGCGCGGCGAGGTCTTCGACTTCATCGAGAGCGAGCTGACGGCCGTCCGCAGTGAGCTGCCGGGGGTCGGCGCGGCAGAGTACGGCCGGGCGGACCAGGGCGCCCTGTCCATGCTGCTGGCGAAGCTGTACATGAACGCGGAGGTGTACGGGGTCGGCGATCGCTACGCGGACGCGATGGCGGAGATCCAGAACGTGATCAGCGGGCCGTACTCGCTGGATCCCGACTACCAGGACATGTTTCTGGCTGACAACGACGGGTCGCCCGAGTTCATCTTCACGGTGCCGTTCGACGGCGAGCGGACCCAAACCTGGGGCGGCACGACGTTCCTTGCGCATGCGGCATTGGGCGGGAGCATGAACGGTGCCGACTACGGGATATCGGGCGAGTGGTGGGGCCTGCGCGTGACGCCCGAAATCGTAGGCCTTTATGAAGGCGGCGCGGGCGGTCCGGACAGCCGGGCGGACATCTTCTACACGGACGGACAGAACCTCCAGGTCAACAGCCTTTCGAACTTCAACGACGGGTACGCATTCCCGAAGTACAAGAACATCACGTCCACGGGCCAGCGGGGCTCCAACACGACCCATGTCGACATCGACTACCCCATGTTCCGCCTGGCCGATGCGTACCTGATGTACGCTGAGGCGCACCTGCGCGGCGGCGGCGGCGACGCCGGAACAGCCCTGGGTTACGTGAATGCGATCCGCCAGCGCGCCTACGGCGACAACAGCGGCGACATCACCCCTGGGGAACTCACGCTCGATTTCATGCTCGACGAGCGGGGGCGCGAGCTGATCTGGGAAGGGCACCGCCGCACCGACCTGATCCGCTACGGCCTATTCACCGGCGGTGACTACGTCTGGGCGTTCAAGGGCGGGAGTCCGGCCGGGGACGCCACGGCCGATTACCTGGCCCTTTACCCTATCCCGGCGTCGGAGCTGCTGACTCGAGCCCAATGCGGAAGACCCGGGGGGATGTGCCAGAACCCCGGCTATTGATTCCGACGCGCGAGTGTCGAAGCTTGCCACAACGGTGTTCAGCCCGGCCGCCAGCGGCGGCCGGGCTGAAACACAACGGAGAGCTGTCGCTGTGATGATCCCTGGTTCGCGCACCGTCGTCGCCACTTTGCTGGCGCTCGCCTGGCTCGGTTGCAGCGGTTGCGAGGAGCCGGCTTCGCCGCCCACCTCGCAGCCGCCGGCGCGCCGACCGAGCCTCGACCCCACGTATCGGGCCAGCGGTCACATGGCCGCCGGCGACGTCTTCGTCCACCTGTTCGAGTGGAAGTGGACGGATATCGCGTCGGAATGCGAGAACGTGCTGGGCCCGCTCGGGTATCGCGCCGTGCAGGTTTCGCCGCCCCAGGAGCACATCCTTCAGCCCGGCTTTCCCTGGTGGCAGCGCTATCAACCGGTGAGCTACAGCATCGAACGGAACCGCTCGGGCAGCGGCGCCGAGTTCACCCAGATGGTGCAGCGCTGCCGGACGGCGGGCGTGGACATCTACGTCGACGCCGTGATCAACCACATGACCGCGGGGTCGGGGACTGGGAGCAACGGCACCGTCTACACGAAATACAACTACCCGGGCCTCCACACCCAGAGCGATTCCCACTCGCCCTGCACGGTGAACAACTACCAGAGCCCCGCCAACGTTCAGGATTGCGAGCTTCTGGGTCTGGCCGACCTGCACACCGGGAGATCCGAGGTGCGGCAGAGGATCGCGGACTACCTGATCGGACTCGTCCGGGTCGGGTTCCGGAGTGCCGTTGCGGGAACGGGGGTCAACGATTGGTGGGACAACGGCGCGAGCGCGATCGCCTTCTCTCGAGGCGACCGTGGGTTCGTGGCGCTCAAGCTGGAGGCCGGCACGGTCACCATCGACGTCGCAACGCCCCTGCCAGCCGGCACCTACTGCGATGCGCTCACGGGCGGACCTGTGGGTGCGGCGTGTGCCGGGCGGAGCGTCGACGTCTCCGCGAGCGGGCGCGTGCAGCTGGATCTGGAGGCCGGCGCGGCGGTCGCCTTGCACGTGGGGACGCGCCTGTGAACGGGGTCGCGGCGACGTCCAACCCGGCTTCTCTCCAGTGTCATCCTCTCTGCGCACATGGATGAACGCAAAGCTCTCAGGTCGCTCGCCAAAGCGATGGGTGTCTACACCCAATACACGGACGGCCTGGGCAGGCGTGTCACCGTGGCCCCCGAAACGCTTCTTCGCGTCTGCGCCGCGCTCGGCGCCCCCGTCGCCCGACCGCGCGATGCCGCCGAAGCGTTGCGAGCTCACCAGGCGACGCAGAGCGCCCTGCTTCTTCCGCCTGTCCTCGTCGCCTGGGAAGGAGCGCTGCCTCCGCTCACGATCGCGGCAGACGGTCCCGTCCATGCGGAGATGCTTCTCGAGGAGGGCGACGTCGCGCCGCTCGAGCTCCGCGGCGCTGAGCTTCGAGGCACGCAGCCGCTTCCCTTTGGCTACCACCGCCTCACGGTCGAGGCCTTGGGGGTGACCGAGACGTGCACGGTCATCGCGGCGCCGCTACAGGCGTGGCGTCGGCCCGGGTCACACCGCAGCTGGGGGGTCAATACGCAGCTCGCCGCCCTGCGTTCGGCTCGAAGCCGCTCATTGGGCGACCTCCGGGACCTGGAGACTCTTTGCCGCTGGGTGGGCGACCGGGGCGGCGACCTGGTCATGTTCCTGCCGCTGCTACCCACCTTCAACTCAGAGCCGGCGGAGCCCAGCCCGTACTCCCCGGTGAGCCGACTCTTCTGGTCCGAGCTGATCCTCGATCTGGGAGATGCCCACCGGCCGTCGGACCCACCGACCACCCTGGACGTCACTCGGGCGGACGCCGAGGTCCGAGCGGCTCTGGCGGGGCTGCCGGTTCCCGACCCGTCCCTCCTGGACGACGAGCTGGTCCGCTACGCGCGTTTCCGTGGCGCCCAGGCGCGGCTCGGCAGGAACTGGCGCGATTGGCCGCCGGGTGCGCGGACCGGAACGCTGAAGCCCGACCAGATCGATGCGGAGGAGGAGCGTTTCCACCTGGTGGCTCAGACGCAGGTGCGCCGACAGCTCGCCGACCTTCGTCGCCGCCTGGACGCCGACGGGCTGCGCCTGGGACCCGACCTGACGGTTGGCGTCCACCCGGACGGCTACGATCCGTGGTCGCGACAGACACTGTTCGGGGAAGGGATGTCGGTGGGCGCCCCTCCCGACGAGGGCTTCCCGAGCGGACAGGACTGGGGCTTCGCGCCGGTGCTTCCCGAGGCGTCGCGCCGCGAAGGCCACCGGTACCTGGCGGCGGCCATCGCCCATCAAATGGCGATCTCGGGGGTGCTTCGTGTGGACCACATCATGGCCTGCACGCGCCTGTACTGGATTCCCCACGGGTTCGGGTTGCACGAAGGGACGTATGTGTCGTACCCGGCCGAGGAGCGCTTCGCCATCTTCACGCTCGAGTCGAACCGGAACCGCTGCGAGGTGGTGGGCGAGAACCTGGGAACCGTTCCGCCGAAGATTAACAAGGCGCTGAAGCGCCACCGGATCTGGGGGATGTATCTGGCGCAGTTCGAGGCTATGGAGCCTGAGATCGGACCTCCCAGCGCCGCGGAAGTGGCCCTGGTGGGCACGCATGATACGCCGACGTTCGCCGGGTGGCTCGCCAGCGTGGACATCGACGAACGGGTTCGCTGCGGCCTCCTGACCGAGGACGCCGTCCCGGGTGTCCGGCAAGTACGATCAGACTCCATCCGAAAGCTCGCTGAACTGCTGGATCGCAGCGTCGACGAGCGCCACGACTTCCTGGGCGAGCTGTTGGAGTGGCTGGGCCGGTCTGACAGCCCGCTAGTTGTCCCCTGGCTCGAGGATCTATGGCTCGAGGTCGAGGGGGTGAACCTCCCCGGGACGCGGTCTTCGGAACGCCCGAACTGGCAGCGCCCCATGCGGAGGCTGCTCGACGAAATCTTCACCGACTCCGAGGTCGACGGGCTGATCCAGCGCCTCCGGCGAGCTCGGAATCTCGAGTGAGCGGAACACAGGGAATCCACTAACGAGGCCCAGGTCCACCATGGAATCACGCGTTGCCACCGCTCCCGCCGCCGTCCGGCCCAAGCCCCGGCTGTCGTTCTGGGACATCTGGAACATGAGCTTCGGCTTCCTGGGCATTCAGTTCGGCTTCGCGCTGCAGAACGCTAACGTGAGCCGGATCTTCGAGACGCTGGGGGCCAGCGTAGAAGACATCCCGATTCTGTGGATCGCCGCCCCCGTGACCGGGCTCGTGGTGCAGCCGATCGTCGGCTACTTCAGCGACCGCACCTGGAACCGCCTGGGCCGCCGGCGTCCCTACTTCCTCGGCGGCGCCATCCTCGCCTCGCTGGCCCTGATCGCCATGCCGAACTCGCCCGCCCTCTGGGTGGCGGCCGGGATGCTCTGGATCATGGACGCCTCGATCAACATCTCGATGGAGCCTTTCCGCGCCTTCGTGGGGGATAACCTGCCCACCGAGCAGCGAACCACCGGGTTCGCCATGCAGAGCTTCTTCATCGGCACCGGCGCTGTGGTGGCGTCTATGCTCCCCTGGCTCCTGACCCGGCAGTTCGGGGTGAGCAACGAAGCGCCCGCCGGCATGATCCCCGACTCGGTCCGTCTCTCCTTCTACCTCGGCGCCGCGGTCTTCTTCATCGCGGTGCTGTGGACGGTCATCAGGTCGCGGGAGTACTCGCCCGAGGAGTTGGCCTCCTTCGACGAGAGCCAGGAGCGGGAGGGCTATGCCAAGGAGCTGCGGACGGCGGAGGAGTTTGCGCTCAACGGCGGCCGGCAACTCCGCCTGGGCTGGATCCTGGTCGTGGTCGGTGCGCTGCTCAGCGTCTGGCTGGCCCGCCAGGCGGTCTACCAGGTCATGATCCTGTCGGCCGGGATCGGATTCGTCGGCGGGCTGCTCGTTGTCAGCGGGCTCATGCAGCGCAGCGGGCGCTACGATACCGGTTTTGTCACAATGCTCAACGACTTCCAGGACATGCCCCACACCATGAAGCAGCTGGCCTGGGTGCAGTTCTTCTCGTGGTTCGCCCTCTTCGCCATGTGGATCTACACGACCGCGGCGGTGACCCGCCACATCTACGGCAGCACCGACACCACCTCGGCGCTCTACAACGAGGGGGCCAACTGGGTGGGAGTGGCCTTCGCCACCTACAACGGCGTCGCCGCCGTGGTGGCTTTCGCCATTCCGCTATTGGCGAAGCGGACCAGCCGAAAGATCGCCCACGCCATCTGCCTGGTCTGCGGCGCCTTGGGGCTGGTTTCCATCTTCGTCATCGCGGACCCCCGGTTGCTGCTGGGCTCGATGGTGGGGGTGGGAATCGCCTGGGCGAGCATCCTCTCCATGCCCTACGCGATCCTGGCCGGGTCGCTGCCGCCCTCGAAGATGGGGTACTACATGGGCGTCTTTAACTTCTTCATCGTGATTCCCCAGATCGTCGCGGCGGCCATCCTCGGCCTCTTCGTCGGGCGCTTCTTCGGCGGAGAGGCCATCTACGCCCTCCTCATCGGCGGCACGTCCCTCGTGCTCGCCGCGGCGCTGACGCTGCGCGTGGAGGACCGGGACGACCCGGCGGCGGCGGTTTCGGGCTGAGAATGGGTGGTTCGAACATGAGGATCGTGATCCGTGCCGTGGCGTTCACCGGCTTCAGCGCTCTCTTCCTTTCGGCGTGCAAACCTGAACCTCCCGCCTCCGACACTCACGGCCGGGACGTCGCGTCGGCCGAGACCGCGGGTCCGGCGATGTTCTGGAACAGTGCCACGGTCTACTTCCTGCTCACCGATCGCTTCCAGAACGGCGATACCACCAACGACCGCGCCCTGGGCCGTGCGCAGGACGGAGCGGTGCTGCGCAGCTTCCAGGGTGGGGACCTCGCCGGTGTGCTCCGGAAGCTGGAGGAGGGACACTTCGATGCCCTGGGGGTCGACGCCATCTGGATGACCCCCTTCGTGGAGCAGATCCACGGCAGCGTCGACGAGGGGACCGGGAAGACTTACGGGTTCCACGGCTATTGGACCCGCGACTGGACCGCCGTCGAGCCGGCGCTGGGAACTGCGGACGACCTGCGCGCCGTGGTCGACGCGGCCCACCGGCGCCGGATCCGCGTCCTCATGGACGCCGTGATCAACCACACCGGGCCGGTCACGCCTCAGGATCCCAAGTGGCCGGACGATTGGGTCCGCACCGGTCCCCGCTGCGTCTACCGCGACTACGTCACCACGGTGGACTGCACCCTGGTCGACAACCTCCCGGATATCCTCACCGACCGGGACGATCCCGTTGAGCTTCCGCCATCGCTGATCGAGAAGTGGGAGCGGGAGGGCCGACTGGACCGGGAGCTGGCCGAGCTGGACGCCTTCTTCGAGCGCACCGGTTACCCGCGGGCGCCGCGCTACTACATCATGAAGTGGCTCACCGACTGGGTGCGCGAGTTCGGGTTCGACGGCTATAGGGTGGACACCGCCAAGCACTTCGAAGAAGCGGTCAGCGCCGAGCTGAAACGGGAGGCCGAGCGGGCGTTCGCCGATTGGAAAGTGGCTCATCCGGATAGAGTCCTGGACGATCTGCCCTTCTATATGATGGGCGAGGTTTATAACTACGAGCTGGGTCACGGGCGGGATTTCGACTTCGGCGACCGAACCGTCGACTTCCTTGATTACGGCTACGACGGTCTCGTCAACTTCGGCTTCAAACGAGAGGCAGCCGGGTCGCTGGACGATCTGTTCACGCGTTACTCCGCGGCGCTCGGTGAAGGCGAGCTTCTAGGCGTGGCGATCCTCAACTACGTCAGCTCCCACGACGACGGATCGCCCTACGACCGGAACCGAGAGGATCCCTTCGGCGCCGGCACCCGACTGCTCCTGGCGCCGGGCGGCGCCCAGATCTACTACGGCGACGAGCTGGCCCGGCCCCTGCGGGTTGAGGGCGCGCGCGGCGATGCCAACCTCCGTTCGTTCATGAATTGGTCGGACCTGGAGCGCGGCGGATCTACGGCCGAGGTCCTCGAGCACTGGCGCAAGCTGGGACAGTTCCGCCGTGCCCACCCGGCGGTGGGGGCCGGAACGCATCGCACGCTGCAGGCCGAGCCGTTCATCTTCAGCCGCACGCTTGAGTCGGACGAGCGGGTCGATCGTGTGCTCGTGGCGATGGGTCAGCCTGCGGGTTCGAAGACGATTCCGGTCTTCGGCGTGTTTGCTGACGGGACAGAGTTGATGGACGCTTATTCGGGTAAGATGGCCACGGTCGAGAACGGAGAGATCTCGCTGGTGACGGGCTACGATCTCGTCCTTCTGAGCGAACGGCAGTAGCTATCGGGATCATGGCAGAGCTTCGACGGGTCCCTCGTCTTGCAGCTTTGATCGTCGCCGGGCTCCTGGCGCCTGACGGCGCGGATGCCCAGGAGGCGCAGTCGGCCACACGCTTGCAGGCCGAGATCCACGGGCCCACCGCCATCCGCTTCACCCTCACCGGCGCGGACCGGCCCTTGGCTGCTTCGGCCTATCGCCTGACCGACGGCCAGGGCCGGGAGATTCCCATCGCGGCGGTGCTGCCCAACACGGCGTCCGAGTCGCTCGTGGTCCCGGCGGTCGCGCTGGATCCGCTGCGGGTCCACTACCTGGAGATCCCGGGAATGGGCCGCCGGGCCCTGGTCCGGCGCGACCCGCTCTTCCGCAACCTCTACTCGTCCAAGCCGCTGGGCGCCGTGATTGCGGACGACGGCACCGCCACCACCTTCCGCATCTTCGCCCCCCGGGCGCACGCGGTGCGGCTCTATCTCTATCGCGACAAGAACGACGCGCCCGCTGACGCCCTGCGAGCCGTCGAGATGGCGATAGACGCGGACGGCGTATGGGAGGCCACCGAGGCGGGAAACCTCCACGGCACCTGGTACGACTTCACGGTTCACGGTCCGGCCGATCCCGGGAACTGGTTCTACGAGACCCACCCGGTCCATGTCTCGGATCCCTACGCCCGCGTCAATGCCGACGCCTTCGGCAAGTCGCGAGTCTGGCGCGACGGTCCGCCGCCGCCCCCCGTAGCGGGGGGCCGGCCCCGCATGGAAGACGTGGTCGCCTACGAGGTGCACGTGCAGGATTTCACCGACCTGCTGCCCGTGAGCGATGCCGAGACCGGGACGCTGCGCGCCATGGCCCGGACGGGCCTGGTGAACGTACACGGCCAGCCCATCGGCTTCGACTACCTGGTGGACCTGGGCGTGAACGTCGTCCACCTCATGCCGGTGCAGGAGTACCTGCACTACGCCGACTCTACCTGGCGGGCCGCCTTCGCCGACGACGCTTTTGCCCAGGCGATGGGGATCGATCGCGAGAACTACCAGTGGGGCTACCGCACCACACACGCTTTCGCCGTGGAGAGCCGCTTCCGTTCGCGGGGCGCCGAGCCTGGCTCGGAACGCGACCAGTTCAAGGCGCTGGTCCGCGCGTTACACGAGCGGGGCATCGCGGTCATCATCGATGTCGTGCCGAACCACACCGGCGAGAACATGGACGGCCGGCACCTGCTGCTGAACTTCAACGTCTTGGATCTGCCCTACTACTACCGCACCGACGAGAACCTCCAGCACATCGGTCCCTTCGGGAACGAGGTGAAGTCGGAAGAGCGGCCCATGGTGCAGCGCTGGATCGTCAACCAGCTGCGGCACTGGGTGGAGGAGCTGGGCGTGGACGGCTTCCGCATCGACCTGGCGGGCCAGATCGACGAGCAGACGCTGCGTCGCGTGGTGCGCGAGCTTCCACCCGACCTCATCATCTACGGCGAGGCGTGGATCCCACCCAGTGATCCTGACGTCAGATCGAACCCCGACTGGAGCTGGTACAAGGCCGATGCCCCGATCACCTTCTTCCAGGACGACGCCCGCAACGCCTTCAAGGGCAGTCCTTTCGACGTGAACGACCGCGGCTGGGCCGGCGGTGACGGCGCCGCCCGGGACGCGGCGATGCGCGCGCTCGCCAACGAGTACGAGGAGGAGCCGCGGACGACGAGCGGCATCTCTTACCTGGACATCCACGACAACTGGGCGCTGGCCGACCGCTACGCGCTGAACGACGACCACAACGGCCTGCTCGGTGTCGACTTGGGCGCCATGCGCATCGCCGCCGGCCTGCTCTTCACCTCGGCGGGGCCGGTGGTGATCCACGGGGGCACCGAGATGCTGCGCTCCAAGGGGCTGGCGCCCCATGAGGAGTTCGAGGTGCGGATGGCCGGCGGACCTATCAAGTTCAAGGGCCGGGACGACACCTACAACCTGCGCGCGCCCAACCGCTTTCTCTGGGAGAGCCTCGCGCCCGGCTCCGATCACGCGGCCATGCGCGACTACTGGCGCGGGTTGCTGGCGCTGCGCAGGTCAGAGTACGGTCGGGTCTTCCGCGTCGCCGAGGTGCCGGACGGACATTACCGTTGGATCACTCCGAGTGAGAGCACTCTTCTGGGCTACGTGGTCGGGGAGCGGGTGCTGGTTCTGGCCAACAGCGGGCCGCGCGAGGGCCTTTTCCGCTTCGACCTTCCCGACGGCGTCTGGCGCCAGGTGGCCGACCGGGAGCGGGTGGATCTGGACGGTGTGCGGGGCGAGTACGCGCGGCTGGGCGGAGGGACGCAGGAGGTGCGGGTACCGGCGGGCGCGTTCCTGGTTTGGGTGTCGTCAAGATGACGGGGTCGCCTTCGGGGGCCGGACCGACCCACCGAATCGTTTGTTAAATCCTTTTGGAGGTTAGATGAGAATGCAAATGTGGATTGCTCGTTGGACTCGACGCGTGGCACTGGGGGTCGCGATCGCCATGGCGGCCCTGTCCGCGGCGGCCGTCGGCGCCCAGGCACAGGAGCCCGTGCAGGTGGCCTCTCCCGATGGACGCAACGTCGTGACGGTCACGACCCGCGCAGGCGGGCTGTACTACCGCGTGGAGCGCGACGGCCGGAATGTCATTCTGCCCTCGCGACTGGGCTTCGAGTTCCGCACCGCAGCCCCCCTGCGCGACGGTCTCACTATCACTGGAACGGCACGAGACTCGGTGGACGAGACCTGGCAGC
>CAYGCC010000368.1:0-1835 GCA_964348165.1 uncultured Gemmatimonadota bacterium
AGCCAGCGACTCACCTCTCCACGAACATCGTCGCCGCTCTTCAGCTCGCCGTAGAAGCGCAATACGTCCCGCACCTTCATCCGCTTGTAGAGGCCACGCTCCTCCGGCATGTAGCCGACCCGGTCGGTGCAGGCACCACCCAGCCGGTCACCCAGCACCCGGATCGAGCCGCGGTCCGGGTAGTAGATGTTCATGATCATCCGCAGCGTGGTCGTCTTACCGGAGCCGTTGGGGCCGATGAAGCCGTAAACGCTGCCGCGCGGCACCGCCAGCGACAGGTCGTCCACCGCCGTGACTTTTCCAAAGGTCTTGGTGACGTGAGTCAGCTCGACTGCATGCATCGTCCGCTCGCCGGGCAGGGCGCGTCGTGGCGCGAGCGGTTGGGGCTACAAGAGACTCTACGGCCTATCCCAAAGCTGTGTTTCTCAGCCGCGCACGTCCAGCTCCGCCCGGTCCCAGCCGGCCAGGTCGGCGCCCGCCTCATAGCTGCTTTGCAAGAAGTCGAGCAGCGCCTGCCTCGGGTCTGCGGCGGTTCGCATGTCCTCGTAACGCAGCACCGCCAGGTGACTGCCGTTCTGCGGTGCCCACATCGCCTGCGGCGGCCGCAACGGCTGCTCGGCCAGGCCGTCGGGCTCGGGGAAGGTGTAAGAGTAGAACGCCGGCTCGGGAAAGCGGTCGTCGCCGGCCCAGAAGCCGAAGCTGATCACCTCGTGCGAGTAGGCCTCGCGCTCGACCGGGTTCTCCACCTGTCGCTCCGGCGCGCGCCGGCCAGAGAAGCGCGTGAGGGCGAGGTCGAAGCTGTGCCAGAACAGATGCACCGGGGTCGTCTTCCCGTAAAACCGTCCAGCGAACTCGTTCATTACCGCGTCGACCCCGACCAGGATGCGCCAGAAGCGTTCGACGTACTCGCGATCATAGGTGGCGTGCTCACGGTCGCTGGGGAACGGCTCGGTGCTGCTATGGTCGTATGGTTTCGCCAGGATCTTCACCCGAATGCCGAGATCGGTGAGCGCGGCGAAGAGCTTCGTGTAGAACTCCGCCACCGACTGGCCTTGCAACGGGATCTCGTGCCGCCGCCCGTCGCTGGTCAGCACGATCAAGCGATGCTCGGTGAGATCGAAGTCGATTGAAAAGGCGATGTCGCCGTACGGTATCGACCGCGTCGTCAGGCCTCGCACCGTGACATAGAGCGGCACGTGCCACCAGTGCGGGCGCTTCGGATGCAGTTTCAGTCGGATCTTGCCGACGATCTGGCAGTAGAGGTGCAGCGTGTCCTTGGTAGGTCGCCATTCTTCGAGCGGGAGGGGCGGGAACGGCGTCTTCGTGGAGCCAGAACCGCCTGACGTTGCACGATGACTCATCTTTTCTCCTCTATTCTAAGCGCCCGGGCGTGTCACCTGGGACGCGACGGCCGCCATCATTGCGTTTACGAAGTCGATCTCGTCCCGATTCACCGTGTGCCCCAGCCCCGGGTAGATCCGCTCCGTGACGTCGGCGCCAAGCCGGCGAAAGACTTCGGCCGATTCGCCCACCCGCTCCTCAGGGATATGGGGATCGCGGTCGCTGCACCCGAGAAAGAGCGGCGTCCCATCGAGCGACCCCACGTAGTCTCGGGGTGTGCCGGGCGGCCCGATGAGGCCGCCGCTCAGCCCCACGACGCCGCCAAGTTGCCGGGGGTTCCGCGCCACGTACTCCAACGTCAGGCAGGCGCCCTGCGAGAAACCGAGCAGCACCGTCCGCTCCGGCGCCACGCCCGCCGCGTCCACCCGCTCGAGCAACTCCCCGAGCACGGCCAAGCCCGAGGAAAGACCTGGCTCGTTCTGGTCGATCGGCGC
>CAYGCC010000369.1:0-37339 GCA_964348165.1 uncultured Gemmatimonadota bacterium
GCCATCGATCCCCGTAGGCGGGATCAAGCTGCTGTCGGAAGGTGAGCCGACGGTGATGTACCAACCGTTCCGCAAGATGTAGTCCGCTTCGCCGCAGTAGTCCCAGGGGTGAAGCTCCGCTATCGTGGTCGAATCCCCGACCTGCGGCTCGATCGGGTTCCCCAACGTGTCGATAGCCCCGCCTGAGCCGCTGACACTGTCGGTGAAGATGACGTCACCGCTCACATGCAGCGTGTCGGCAAGTACGAGGTCTCCGTTCACATGCAGACCGCCGCAGTCTCCGAGAAGGTCACCCTCGCCGACGACCCTGAGCTCCCCGTTTACGGTCAGCGCTTTCTGGGGCATCAGCGGGACCTCACGGAGCAGGAAGGCCAAATTGCGCTCGCTGCGCAGGTCGCCGGCGCCCCGGCCGGTCGCGCTGATCTGGTAAATCTTTAGACCCGAGCCATCGTCCACCCGGCGCACCACGCCGCGGTAGCGACACCCGTTCTCCAGCGTCTGCCAGCCCAGTTCCAGGCTGTCACCGGGAACGGTAAGCGCGGCGTCGATGACCGATTGGTCCCAAGCCGCGATCACCGCGTTCACGCCCGCTTCGGCCGCGTAGAAGGCTTTGGCCGCCTCACGCATGGCGCGGCCCGTCAGCCGCTCGTCGCTACTCGTTCTAAGCGCCGTCACCGCGATGGCGCTGACCAGCAGCATGGCGACGAGCACCGTGGGCAACGCGAACCCTCCGGTCCCACCCAGACGCTGTGCCGCGTAACGCCGTCTTGCCTGGCTCACCCAATCGAGCATCCCACAAACCTCGTCAGCTAGTCCCGCGAATCGTCCGGCTCATGATGCCGGTTCTTTTCCGCCGGCCCGGCGAGCTCAGCCGCGGATAAATACGGACGTGCGTAGCGAATCCTGGCCCGTGCGCTGAACGGCACCCTCCCCACCCACGCTCCGCGCTCTCAGCGCGATATCGATCCGGGCCACGCGGGCAGGATCGTTGGTGACCGCACCGCTTCGGTCGTAATAAGTAAAGGCAACACCGCCGGAATCGGGCGGAAGCATCGGACCCGTAACGATCTCAAAGGCGTCCGCTGCGCCGATGCGCCGACCCAGCCACCAGTATCCGTCCCTCTGGAACAGCGCGTAGTGAGTGCGCCGGTAGACCCGAACCGGAGCGCCGACCCCGAGGTCGGCCAGGATGGGATCGGGGCCCTGCAGCTGCAGAGTCGCCTCGGGCCTCGGCACGGCCGTCGTGCTATCGCCCCAAAAGCAGACGGGAGTGCCGCCGCCGCTCGGCGCCGGCGACCACGCCTGCTCTCTGTTGTAAGCTTTGCTCACGTTCACGGCGTCCCAGCGGCCGCTGGCCACCCTGTAAACCAGCGCGCTATCGTCCGCCGTGGCGTCGAAATAGCCCCAGGTCTGCTGCAACCCGAAGTGCTCCTTCGAGCCGAAGGTGGCTTGGGCGCATACGATTCCTGTGCCCTGCAGAGCCCGGAGGGTGAGCGAATCGGGAGCGATGCTATAGAGATCGCCGGCAGCCGGCGACGTCGCCGCAAACTCCCAGGAAAGGAGCGCCGCTGCAGTGCGCAGGCTTTGCCGTGCGTCCATCCGTGCCCGGTGCGCGGACAACAGCCGCCACTGCGAGAACAGCACCTCAAAGACTGCGCCGGCGACGACTAGCCCTACCGTCAGCGCCACCAGCAACTCCACCAAAGTGAAGCCGCGGCGCCTGAGGCCGTTTCCGGGTACCCCTCGCCGAGCCATCAAGGCGACTTGGCCAGATAGGTGACGAAGGTGTCCTGCTCCGCGACACCCTCGTAGTAGGCGGTTCCCGTGACCAGAATGATCTTCTTGGGATTGCCCGTTTGAACGGTCCACACCATCGCGTACCCGGCCACCGTGTCCGCGCCCGAGGCCACGGCGTCGTAGCCCACGGCAGTTAAAGAATCCATCTGCGTGTGAACCGCGGACCAGAGGCGCGAGTCGGTCCAGCCCACCCGGACCTGTCCGCTCGCGACGACGCCGGCGCTGGTGAGCCCGAGGACCGCCACCGTGAAGACCAGAAGCGCCACCAGCACCTCGATCAGCGACGCGCCCCTCGTGTCCCGCCGCAACGCTCGTAGGCCCATCAGCGCAGCACCTTCCCCGTCACCGTCGTTTCCACGGTATCGGCCGCCTCTTCTTTCTGGAACACCAGCGTCGCGTTGCCCGGAGGACAGGACCAGATCGGCGTCGTGATGCCGCGACCGTCGAAACAGAGCAGGTCACGCGTACTCGTCATCGCGACGCCGCCGTCGAGCCGGTGAACCCGGCCAAAGCGGACCATCGACCCGTTACGAACCTCGCTGCTATCCATCTCCATCCAGATCTGCCCGGCTGCCCCATCGATACGCAACCGCACGACTCGGCCGTAGCGCACAGCCGTGGCCCGGGCGAGTCGATGGGCGGCCACGAACTCATCCGCCGCGTGACGAACGGCGAAGCCGTGACGTGCGGAAAACAGAGTTGGCACCGCGAACGCGGTCATCGCCCCGATCAGGACCATGACGATCATCGATTCCAGCAGAGTCACGCCGCGGTCGCTCAACTGCGACAGGTATCGCAAGGCCTATCGACCTTCCTGCATGAGTAAAAGGCTGTGACAACAGGCGGGATTGCACTCGCTCCTGCAGATATGACGACAGCGACCGGCCGGAAGTCACATATCTCGAGTCCCGCCTACGAATCTCCCAGCCGTTCGGCCCGGGCGAACGGCGCCCGGATCATGTAACTCGTTGTAATTGCTAGACCTGGAACGTAGGGCCCGTGGGCGGCGCCTCGATCGGACTCGGCTCGACCCGACCGCACCCCCCGCCAGCGCTGACGTAACGGCACGTGCCTCGCCGGTCAGCGCGGGGGATCGATCTCGTAGCGGTAGGAGATCTGGGCGACCCCTCGGAGGGTGTTGGAGATGGTGCAATACTTCGCTTGTGACAGCTCGATCGCCTGCTCCAGCGCTTCCGTCCGCACCGTGCCGCCCCAGACGCGGTAGACCAGCTCGATGCGCGTCAGTCGCTTGGGCAGGTCGGGCGCCAGCTCCGCGTCGGCCGCCACCTCGAAATCATCGAACTCGATCCTCTTTTTCCTCAGGATCGAAATCACGTCCATGCCGGTGCAGCCGCAGAGCGCGATGAGCAGAAGCTCGGTATTGCTGGGCGCGCTGGCAAAGCCGCCTTGCTCGGGTCGGGTGTCGACGACGACTCCATGCCCGCTGCCGGAGACGCCGACGAATCGCATACCGCGCTGCCACGTCACTTTTCCACTGGGCATCCTCAGTCTCCCGCTTCGTGTGCTCGACGACGAACGGCCCCAAGCTAACGAGTGAATGCGGCGACACGCCACGCTGGCCGTGTTGCGCTGGCGGGGGCGGGGTCGTATCAATCCCCGTTCACACGATCCCGCCCGGATATCATCGACAAGGAGCCGGAGGCGTCCATGAGAGTTCTATCCCGCACCGCTGCGCTGATCGTCACGGCAAGTTTCTGGGCCGTGCCCGGCAGCGACGCTCAGGTCGTTCAAGAGCGCGTCGACCTGGATGTCATACGTCAGATTCGCGAGGAAGGCCTTGAAAAGTCGCAGATCGAGGCGCTGGGTGGCTACCTGACCGACGTGATCGGACCCCGGCTGACCGGCTCGCCCGCCATGATGCGAGCCAACGAGTGGACGGCCGAGCGTCTTCGCGGATGGGGCCTCGAGAACGTGACGGTCGAACCCTGGGGCGAGTTCGGGCGCGGCTGGGAGAACCAGGCATTCAGCGGGCGGATCCTAGAGCCCTACGTGCAACCGCTCAACGCGCTCCCCATCGCCTGGACGGCGGGTACCAACAGCACGGTCGCCGGCGCCGCAGCGATTGTCGAGGCCGATAGCGCCGCCGACCTCGACCGGTTCCGCGGCAAGCTGGCCGGGGCGTTCGTCCTCACACAAGAGCCGGAAGTCATGGCGCCCGAGTTCGACCCGCGACCGCTCCGTCGCTCACTCGAAGACTTGCTCGAACCGCCGGAGGAGCGGGGCGAACCGGACCAGCAGGAATGGCAGCGCCGCCGCGAGCGGTTCCGACGCATGTTCGCGATGCGCGACACCATCGCCAAGTTCCTCGCAAGTGAAGGCATCAGCGCCTCGCTCTATCCCTCGTCCCGCACCTACGGGATCCTGCGTGTCTGGGGCGACCGCGCGGCCCGCGACCCGAACGAACCGATCCCGGGCACCCAGCTCGTCGTCTCGCACGAACAGTACGGCCAGATCTACCGGAATCTGAAGCGCGGCATTCCGGTCCGCCTCGAGATCGACGTGCAGAACGAGTTCTTCGAAGACGATCTGCAGGCCTACAACACCCTGGGAGACATCGTTGGTAGCGACAAGGCCGATGAGTATGTCATGTTGGGCGCGCACCTAGACTCGTGGTACAGCGGCACCGGCGCTACCGACAACGCCGCCGGCTCGATCGTGATGATGGAAGCGGTGCGGATCCTCAAGGCAACGGGGCTGCAGCCGCGGCGCACGATCCGAATCGCTCTGTGGAGCGGCGAGGAGCAGGGTCTGCTGGGCTCGAGAAACTGGCTGGACAAGCACCAGGAGCTTTGGCCCAAGATCTCGGCCTACGTCAACGTGGACAACGGGACCGGCCGCGTCCGCGGCATCTGGGATCAGGAGAACGAGGCGGCGATTCCGGTCTTCGAGAACATCCTCTGGCCGTTCGAGGACCTGGGTGTCGTGGCCGTCCGGCACGGCAACACGGGAGGGACGGACCATCTGTCGTTTGACCGAGTCGGCATTCCCGGCTTCAACTTCATTCAGGATCCGATCGAGTACTCCACCCGTACACACCATACGCGGGCTGACCGGTTCGAGCGGCTGGTGATCGACGATCTCAAACAAGCGGCGGTGGTGGTGGCGGCCACGGTGTACCACCTAGCCATGCGTGATGAGATGATGCCTCGTAAAGCCGGAGGCGCGGCAACGAACTGACCGCCAGCAAGAGAGGTAGCCGTGTACACCCGTCGCAGATTCCTGGGCGCCCTCGGCCTGCCGGCCGCCGCCGCCGCCGCCGGGATCCCGATCACGCCGCTCCGTCCGGGTCGCGCCTCGGCGATCGCCGCCGACCTGGCCGAGCACCCCGGGACGCCCGAGGAGGTGGCGAAGGACGAAGATTTCTGGCAACGGGTGGCCGAGGCATTCACGGTGGACCGAAGCCTTATCAACCTGAACAACGGTGGTGTGAGCCCGTCACCCGCCTGGGTACAGGAGGCGATGAAGCGGCACCTCGATTACTCCAACGAGGCGCCGGTCTACACGATGTGGCGAGTGCTCGAGCCGCAGCGCGAGGGCGTGCGCGCGCGCCTCGCCCGTGAGTGGGGCGTGGACCCGGAGGAGGTGGCCCTGACTCGCAACGCGTCCGAGAGCCTGCAGATCTGCCAATTCGGCTACGACCTCAAGCCCGGCGACGAGGTGCTCACCACTAACCAGGACTACCCACGCATGCTCACCACCTTCAAGCAGCGAGAGCGGCGTGAGGGCATCGTCCTGAAAACTTTTTCGATTCCTGTGCCCGCCGAGGACCCGGCGTCGATCGTCCGTCGCTTCGAGGAGAACATCACGCCGCGCACGCGCCTCATCCTCATCTGCCATATGATCAACCTGACTGGCCAGATCCTGCCGGTTCGCCAGGTCGTGGCGATGGCGCGCCGGCGTGGGATCCCGGTGATCGTGGATGGCGCACACGCTCTGGCCCATTTCGACTTTCGCATCTCCGACCTCGATTGCGACAACTACTCGGTCAGCCTCCACAAGTGGTTGTTCGCGCCACACGGCACGGGCCTGCTTTACGTGCGGCGCGAAGTGATCAAGGAGATCTGGCCGCTCATGGCCGCGATCGAGGAGCAGGACGAGAACATCCGCAAGTACGAAGAGATCGGTACCCACCCGGCGGCGAATTACCTCGCCATCGCGGAGGCCCTGACATTCCATCAAGGCATCGGCGGCAAGCGCAAGGAAGCCCGTCTGGTGTATCTGCGAGACTATTGGGCGCGGCAGCTGCTAGAGCACGACCGGGTGCGACTGCATACCAGCTTAAGACCCGGGTTCGCCTGTGGGATCGCCACGGCCGAGGTCGAGGATATCGAGCCGGCCGATCTGGCTGGCTGGCTTTGGCAGAAGCACCACATCATCGTCACCCCCATCAACCACGAAGATTTTCGCGGCCTGCGCATCTCGCCCAGCGTCTATTCGACGCTGGAAGAGCTGGACCGCTTCGTGGACGCCATGCGGCACGTGGTCCGCCACGGCCTGCCGGCCTGATGGCGTCACCCACCGGGGTGCTTTCAGCGCGGCCGCCGCCCGAGGCGGACCCTGGCTCCGGCCCAGCGCGGTGACGCCACCGCACCACCCCTACAAAAGACGGCAGCGGCCTGTTAGGCTTGGGACGTGAATCGAACGACGACCCAGAACCAGAGATCGCCCAAGGTGGGGCGCGACGCGACGCGTGCGGCGCCCACCGATTTCATTCGGGCTAAGGTCACCGACGACTTGCGGACCGATAAGTACGGCGGCCGGGTCGTGACCCGCTTTCCCCCCGAGCCCAACGGCTATCTACATATCGGTCACGCCAAGTCGTGCTGTCTCAACTTCGGCATCGCGCTGGAGAACGGCGGCGTCTGCCACCTCCGCTTCGATGACACCAACCCCGAGACCGAAGACATCAAGTACGTCGAGTCGATTAAAGAGGACGTGCGCTGGCTCGGATTCGACTGGGGTGACAAGCTGTTCCACGCTTCCGACTACTTCGAGCAGCTTTACGAGTTCGCGGTCACGCTGATCCGGAGGGGCAAAGCCTACGTCGACAGCCAGAGCGAGGAGGAGATCCGCGCGAATCGGGGAACGGTCACCGAACCCGGCAGGGAGAGCCGTTACCGCAACCGGTCGATCGAGGAGAACCTCGACCTCTTCCAGCGTATGCGTGCGGGTGAGTTCGCTGACGGCCAACACGTGTTGCGCGCCAAGATCGACATGGCGCACCCGAACATGCTGATGCGCGACCCCCTCCTCTACCGAATCCGCCACGCCGAACACTACCGGCGCGGCGATGAGTGGTGCCTGTATCCTCTCTACGACTTCACCCACTGCCTCTCAGACGCGATCGAGAACATCACCCACTCGCTCTGTACGCTCGAGTTCGAGAACAATCGGCCCCTCTACGATTGGGTGCTGGACAACGTGGGGGTCGAACCGCCGCGGCCCGAGCAGACGGAGTTCGCCCGCCTCGATCTCGACTACACCGTGCTCTCCAAGCGCAAGCTGATCCGCCTGGTCGAAGACGGCCATGTCAGCGGCTGGGACGACCCACGGCTGCCGACGATCGCCGGGCTGCGTCGGCGGGGCGTTACACCCGAGGCGATTCGCGACTTCTGCGACATGATCGGCGTCGACAAGGTGAACAGTCGGGTCGACATCGCAAAACTCGAATACTCCCTCCGTAACGATCTGAACCAGCGGGCGCCGCGTGTGCTCTGCGTTCTGCGCCCGCTGAAGGTCGTGATCACGAACTACCCCGAGGGAACAATCGAGCGGCTCAACGCGCCGTATTGGCCGCACGACGTCCCGAAGGAGGGCTCACGCGAGCTGCCGTTCAGCCGCGAGATCTACATCGATCGGGACGACTTCATGGAAGATCCACCGAAGAAGTGGTTCCGCCTTGGCCCCGGCCGCGAGGTGCGGCTGCGGCACTCCTACATCATCCGCTGCGACCAGGTCGTCAAAGACCCGGCGAGCGGCGCGGTGACGGAGCTTCACTGCAGCTACGATCCCGACACGCTCAGCGGCCCACCGGCGGACGGGCGCAAGGTGAAGGGCACGATCCATTGGGTGTCCGCCCAGCACGCTCTCCGTTGCGAGGTTCGACTCTACGACCGGCTCTTCAAGCTCGCCGACCCCGACGACGCGCCCGCGGGCGCCGACTTTAAAGCGAATCTCAACCCCGAGTCACTGGTGATTCTAACCGACGCTCTTGTCGAGCCGAGCGTCGCCGACGATCCACCCGGCACGCGTTACCAGTTCGAGCGCCTGGGCTACTTCATCAGCGACACCCACGACTCGACGCCGGGACGTCTCGTCTTCAATCGCACGGTGACCCTCAGGGACACCTGGGCCAAGATCGCCGGACGCCGCAGCTGACCGCCGCCGGTTCGCCATCGAGCGGGAAGCTCAGCGACCCGCGGCGGCGCGACTCCAGCTCACGGACCGCCGCCGGCACCGCCACCCCCACCCTCACCCCCACCCGCACCCGCCTCCTCGGCGTTCAGGCTGATCGGGCGTACCTCGGGGAGCACATCCTTGAAGGCCAAGCCATAGATGTCCCAGACGGTGACGAACAGCGCCGCGACGATCGGCCCGATGATGATACCCACGGCGCCGAACAAGACGAGGCCGCCCAAAGTGCCGAGCAGGATGAGCAGGTCCGACATTTTGGTGTCCTTCCCCACCAGCCAGGGACGCAGGATGTTGTCGGCGGTGCCGACGACGGCGGCGAACCAGACGGTCATCCCGATGCCGGCAGCCACCTTTCCCACGGCAAACAGATAGACCACCGCCGGGACCCAGATCAGCGCCGTCCCCACGCCCGGTATGATCGAGAGAACCGCCATGATCGTGCCCCAAAAGGCGGCGCCCTTGATGCCCACGACGGCGAAAGCCAGGCCCCCCAATCCGCCCTGCACGATCCCGATCACCAGCGTCCCCTTCACCGTGGCGCGGGTGACCGAGACGAACTTGTCGACCATTCGCTCCTCGTCGTCCGCTGAGAGCGGCATGTAGTAAAGGATGCGGTCGAGTATGGCGCGACCATCCATTAAGAAGAAGAACATGGCGTAGAGCATCACGAACAGCATGAAGAAGAAGACGGCGGTGCCTCGGGTCGCCGCCGCCAGGCTGTTGACGATGAAGGTGCCCACCCGGCCGGCCAGCTCGCCCAACTTCGCCGTAATCTGGTCCTCGTACGGCGTCAGAGCCTCCAGGAACGGAATCCTCTCCAGAAGCTGGTCGAGAGCGCTCGGCTGGCTGATTTGCGTTTCGACCCAAGGCCGAACCTGCTGACTGATCTGAATCGCCTGGGTGGCCACCAGACCCAGAAAGCCCATCACCGGTACGACGATCACCAGAAGAACGATCACCAGCACGAGCAACGAGGCGAGGGCCTTGCGACCTCTCAAAAGTCGCAGCAGGCGGGCGTACAGAGGGTAAGCGACGCCGCTGAAGATCGCTGCGATGAGGACCGCGACCAGAAAGCCACGGATCATCGCGAAGAACAGAAGCGATATCGCGATCGCCAGAAGGAGCAGAAAGCCCTTGCGGAATCGTTCCTGGTCGAAGCCGGTCTGAGTCATCGCCTCGAACTCCGTTCTGTGGGACGAAAGCGGGCGGCGACGGCAGGGTAGAGCGCAGAGGCGCCGCCGCCGGAAGCACGGTCGCTGGAACACGATCGGGCGGGCGGGAGTTGCCGTCAAATTGGGCGGGGCCCGTCTACGTTCCCCTCGCTTCCTTCCCGATCGCCAACAAAAAGGAGGGGGCGACGCGATCGCCCCCTCATCTGTTGAGCTGACGCCAGGATCGCGGTCAGCGGCGCCGCTCCACCTCCAAACCCGCCGCCAGTGCTTTCTCGATCCGCTCTCCCGCCTCCGCCAGATGGGCGTATGTGTAGTCGTCGAAGCTGTACGGCGGAGCCAGTCGCCGGCCGATACGCTCGCCCAGATCGCGAAGGCGGACCCGGGCAACGGATCGGGCGTCGGCGGGCATCCGCGCCGGTGGATCGGTGAGGATCTGGGTCAGGCGGTCGATGTAGACGCGTTGTAGATCACGTCGTGACGGCGCGATGTTTCGTCCCGGAGATGTCCAGACCTCGCTCCAGATCGCCTGGGTCAGGTCGGCGAACAACTCCGGAATCGTCACGACGTTCTCGCTGCCGAACTTGAGCTCGGCGTCGCGAATGCGCGCCAGACGATAGGGGTGCGTTAGCAAGTTCAGCATCCTCGACTGGATCGAGATGACCTGCTCGTAAAACGGGTAGTCGAGCCGTCCGTTGAAGCTGGTCGGACTGCCCCAGTGGATCCAGCGGTTGGGCCCAAACTGCGCCAGCACTCCCCGCGGCACCTCAAACGCATCCTCGGCGAATGCGGTCTGTGTGATGAAGGCCAAAGCCTCTCTCTGCTCGGCCGCCGGCACCGGCCGGAAGGGCCCCATGTCGTTCAAGTCGCCGACCCGTGTGTTATGGTAGTACTGGCCCCCAATGTACTTGATCGCTGGGGCGAGCGCGGAGGCGTACTGACCGAGCAGCGACAGGTAAGAGCTGGTCAGATCGGAATAGCTCGAGTTGTCGGTTAATACCCGCTCCGGCAGCCGTCCAAAGAGATTGTCGATCAACCCAACCCGGTCCTTGCCCCAGCCGAGCGGGTCTGAGCTGAGATCGAAGGTGTTGACGGTTGGATCGAGGGCGCCGGGGCCGTAGGCGTCGACGTCGGTGCCGTAAGCGTGACCCGGCAAGCCAGCCTCGCGAGCCAGCTCTTTGGCGCGCTCGGGATTGCGCGTGTAGCCGTAGGAGATGATCCATTCGTCGTACGAGCCCACAGCCGGGCTGTAGTAGTAGCCGTTGACCTCGGTCTCCCGGGCCACGTTCGGAGCGTGATAATCCATCACCGAGCCCGTCACTCCGCGCTCCTCCGCCCAGAAGCGATCGTGCAGCCTGTCGCGCGGCGTGTCGCGTGACGATCCGAAGTTGTGCCGCAGACCCAGAGTGTGGCCGACCTCGTGCATCGTCACCCACTTGAGCGCCTGCCCGACGTACTCCATCGGAACCGGCTCGTTGGGCTCGATCCCGCCGCGCGCCGCCAGGATCGTGCGCAGCAAGGTGCCGTGCGCCGCGAACTGGGCCCCGAAGCTCGGAAGCTCGCCACCGGCCATCGCATACTCCAGCTCCTCGTCGCTCGGGTCGAGCATCGCTTCGAGCAACGCCGTCGGCTGAGCCAGACTCCGCCAGTTAGACTGAAATCCGAGAACCATCTCGGCCTCGATCAAGATGTCGGCGTCAAGGATTTCGCCGGTTCGCGGGTCGACGATCGATGGGCCGATGGCACCGTAGCCCCGTTGGTCGGACACGTTCCAGCGGATCGTGGCGTATCGCAGGTCCTCCGCATCCGCGTCCTCGGGAAGCAGCTCGGCCCGCACGGCGTCTTTCCAACCGGCCTTCTCGAACGCCTTGTTCCAGGCCTCCACTCCTTCGGCGATGAAGCCCCGATATCGGTCGGGGATGGTTCGATCGAGGTAATAAACGATCGGCTTGACGGGCCGGTACAGGTCGCCCACGCGCTCTCCAGGCTCGAGGCGCCAACGGTTGACATAGCGCATGAAGTACGTGGTATCGTCGCGAGAGTAGTCCTTGTGAACCGTCATGAAGTACCCGACCCGATCATCCCCGAGTCGGGGCGTCATCGCGTCCTGCGGCAAACGGGCGAAGGTGTGATGGACCGCTATAGGGATGTAGCGGCCGTCGGGAACGGTTCGCAGCGGCGCCGCGCGGTTGGCGCCAAAGGTGAGCTTGGCGCGGAAGTTCACGTTGTCGGCGTACGCCTTCACCGACTCGAGATAGCTGCGACTGCGGTCGAAGTTCGCGCTCCCGGGCTCGCCAGGCCGGCGCGACACCGCGAACCTGACGCGCTGTCCGACGTTGGAAAGGTCCGATACCAGCCAGTCGTAGACATCGATGATCAGCGCCGAGTCCCCACGGATCGACTCGATCTTCGCCGATTCCAAGACGGACGAGCCGTAGGTGAGTTCAACGGCGGCTCGCTCGGGCGTGTTCGGCGGCGCCACGTAGCGGTGTGGCCGCTTCAACAGGAACACCCGATCACCGTAGCGCTCGAGGGCCACCAGATTTCCCTCGAATATGTTCAGCATCGTGCCGCCGAAGAGGCCGGCGGCGCCGATGCCTTGCGCGACCTCGAAGACCAGCAGAAAGTCTTCGCCCAATCGCTCGGCCGGAACTGCCAATAGCAGTTTGTCGCCCTTCTGATAGGTGTCGAAGAACCCTTCGCGTAGTGTGGCACCTTCCGTGACTTGCGCGAAGTCGCCGTACGGACTCTTTCGGGCCGCCTCGGCCTGGGCTCCCCTCTTCTTGTCTTTCTGAGCCACCGCCGGCAGCGGCATAGCCAGAGCCAAAGCGATCGCGAACGCGACAACACGCTTCATGATGATGCACCTCCGCTGTTTACGATTACCAATGCTGGCGGCAAGTCGGTGAGACCACTTCCACCGCCCCGCTAACACCCCAAAACTTGTACCCAGTTCCGGCCTCTACGTTCTGACTTCTGGTCTCAGAGCCGCGACCAGAGACGCCGCGCTTCCGGCGAGCAGGGCGGGAAAGATCAGCGTTGAAGCGACGACCACGACGGCTGGAGCGCCGAATATGCCGGCAAGCAGGCGAGCCAGCGTCCCGACCGACCCTGATACCCCGAGCCACAAGAGCAGCACCGCCCAAGCCACCGCGGCGGCGAGGCCGGCCGTGGCCCCCGGGCGACGGGCCTTCGGTTGCGCCAGCGTCCAAATGGCGGCCACGATCGGGAGGGCCCACCAACCGCCGAAGACGGTGGCCAGTCCAAAGGCAACCAGCAGGGCCGGAAAGGTTAGGAAGAAGCGCATAGCTCAGCCTCCCGGTACCAGATCGAGCACCGAGGTCACCCGCGCACTCTCTATTTCTTCAGGCACCCGGGGAAAGACGACGGGCTCGAGCTCGCCCGACAGCCAGCTGTCGACCCGATCGGCGTATCTGGAACTCAGGGGATCGCCGGACTGACCGCCCGGGTAGACGGTCCACGCCCGCATCTCGGGCCCTGCCTCGACCACCATGCGCCAGCTCGCTCCGTGCGTCCCCTGCCCCGAGGCGGGGTTCAAGTTGCCCGGCCCCCCTTGCACCGGGAGTTCGAGTCGAGAGAGCGCCGGTATTTGCAACAGGTGGTGGATGTTGATGTGACGGATCCGCTCCCAGCGCCAGCCTTCCGAATCCGGCGGCCCGTGCGCTCGGCGCGCCCGATCGAAGCCGGCCACCAGGCTCGCCGCCAGGATCGCATCCCGCTCTTCAACCGTCTCGGGCGTGTTGAGGTCGTCCCACCAGACGCTCTGGGGCTGCTGCAGCAGGCTGGCCAAAACCGCGTCGGAAGGTGTGAACACCCTGCGGCCGCCACGCGCGCTGGACGGGTCGACCTGCAGCTCGTCCCAGAGGCGGTCGGCCACGGCGTCCATCGCGTACTCGAAGAGCACGGCCCGGTCGTTGTCCCGGGTGTAACGGCGATCCCACTCAGACAAGAGTCGCGCCGCGGTCTCTTCCTCCGGGTCGACGCCGCTTTTCGCCGAGCGGTACGCCACGGCGGCAAGGAAGAAGGGGACGAACAGGTTGGCGCGCGCATTGCCGGGATCGGTTTGAAACCGCCGCATCGCCTCGGCAGTCACGGATGAATCGGACTGCAGGAGTTCGTTAATGCGAAGGGCACGCCAGGGCGACGGCCAGTCCGCGCCCAGGTAGGTGGAGTCGACGCGCGGGTCGATCGGTTGCTGGTTAGCTGAGGCCAGGTAGCCCTGCGGAGGCTCGATCGCGAAGGGATAGCGATCGATGGGCCAGTAGCCCACCCAGTCGCTCAGGCTTGAACGGCCGTCCCGCAGCTCGAGGCCATCGCCATCCGGCTGCAGGGGGAAGTGACCCGTGGATCGGATGGCGATGGTCCCGCTCCGATCGGCCACAACCATGTTCTGGGCCGGCGCTGTGAACACCTCCGTCGCGCGCAGCCACTCCTGCACGCTCGAGGCACGGGCGGCCTCCCGCAGAGCCAGAGCGGCGCCGCCACCCTCGAGCACCGTCCAGCGCATCGAGAGCGCGCGTCCTTCGCGCTGCAGGAGCGGTCCGCGGTGCGTGAAGTAGAGAGTGTCGGTGGTGAGCAAGCGGCCGCCGCGTCCGCGGTACTCTTCGATGCGGCGCCCCAACGGCCGCCAGGCTCCATCCAGCTTGTAACTGGAGGGGCGGGTCGTGTCATCGAGCTCCTCCTGGTAGTAGTCGATGACATCAGCCCCGGTGTTCGTGAAGCTCCAGGCCACCTCGCGGTTGAAACCGAGGACGATGAAGGGGACGTTGGGAACGGTGACGCCGTACACGTCGAGCTCACCTGCCACGGACAGGTGCGCCTCGTACCATGTCGATGGGAGCGTCAGCTCCAGATGCGGGTCCCCAGCCAACAGCGCGTGGCCCGCTGCCGTTCGCTGTGGCGCCACCGCCCAGTTGTTGCTCCCCAGGGGCGGCTCCCCAGGGTGTGCGGGTTGGCTGGGGAACAGGCCCCCTAAGGCGAGCTGGAGCTCGCTTGCCAACCGTTCGGCCGCCGGGTCGGGTGCTCCAGGCGGCGGTAACTCGACAACATCGTATCGGGGTCCAGCTTGACCGTTCGGTTGGACCGGTTGCTGTATGGGACTGTTTACCGGCAACAGCGCTCTGGCCGCCTCCCGGCCCACCCGGGCCTGCAGGCGCAACCGGCGCAGGTCCATGGTCACCGGGTAGGTGAGATCCCAGCCCATCAGCTTGAGCATGTAGAGGACGTGGACCGGCTCCCAGCGGCCGGGACGGGCGCTCAGCAGGTGGTACTCCAGGGGGAGATCCCGGCGCCCGAGATTCGCGACCCGCGCGTTCACGCCTTCCGCATAGGCGCGCATCTCGACAGCCGCCGGACTCACGTCATCGAGCGCCGCCCAATCGCGCTCGGCGCTCCAGGCAAGACCCAAACGCCGCATCGCGCGATCGACGTCGAGCGCTTCGGCTCCCAGCAGCTCCGAGAGCCGGCCCGCCGGCGCACGCCAGCGAAGCTCCATCTGAAAGAGGCGATCCCGCGCAGCCACAAAGCCGAGCGCTCGGGCCGCATCCACGGCGCTCGCAGCGAAGATGTGCGGAACCCCGCGATCGTCGTAAACGATCCGCACCGGCGCTTCCAGGACCGCGAGTTCCAGCTGCTCCGAGTCGCGCGGCTCCGCCGCCGCGCTCGCCCACACACCGCTCCACGGATCCAGAAACGGACCGAGCGGCGGCAACGGCCCGACCCGCCGCGACCCCGCGAAAAGCGTCGCCGCCAGGCCGGCCAGCGCCAGAGCCAGGCGCAGCGATCGGCTACGCCTCACCCGCCCTCACCGCCTCGCCCCTCCCGGCCAGTTCGCGGCCGCCCCCGCGTCGGATGTCCCATCAATCCACGCCCACTCGCGCGCTGCGGCGCTCCAGCAGCAGCACATCGCGCCAACGCCCGCCTAGCTGTCCCAGACGCTCACGCCGCCCCACGGTCCTGAAACCGAACTTCTCATGCAGCAAAATGCTCTGTTCGTTCTCCGGGAAAACGCCGGCCTGCAAGGTCCAGATTCCGTTGGCCTCCGACTGCTCGATCAGACGCACCATGAGCTTCGAGCCGACACCACGGCCGCGTGCCCCGGCTCCGACGTAGATGCTGACCTCGGCCACCCCGGCGTAAACGCAGCGATCCGATACTGGTGTCAGCGCCGCCCACCCCACGACCTCACCGTCGGCGAGCGCGACCAGACGACCATATTCGAGGTGAGAACCGGACCAGTCCGCCCAGAGGCGGGGAGGCTCGGTCTCGAACGTCGCCTCGCCCGTGGCGATGCCCTCGGCGTGAATCCGCCGCACATCCGGCCAGTGTCTCTCCTCGAGAGCCAACACGCTGATCATGCCCGATTCTAGCCAGGCCCTACCCCACCGCGTCAAGCGTGGCCCGCCGCGGGCGCCGTCTGACGCGCCTCCCGTAGCGCTAACCGGCCCGTTCATCTAAGCTGACGATGGCTCTTACAATATCTGCGTGCCGGGGCGCCACCTTGCCGGCCATGACCCTGAGGGTCGAGCGCGAGGTAATGGCCAGCTCCGTTCCAGTCAGCTGGCGAGAGGGAGGCCGCCATGCTCGAGATCGAGAGGATCCTCTTCCCCACCGATTTCTCGGAATGCGCGCGTCACGCGTTCCCGCACACACTTCATTTCGCCGACAACTTCCACGCAGAGGTCCACCTGCTCCACGCGCTCGTCCTTCACGAGACCGATCCCGCCAACGCGGCCCATCCTCTCCCCGACGTCGAGGGGTTGTACGAGGTCCTGGAGGAGCACGCCGAGTCACAGCTGGCCAGCGCCGTCGCGAGCCACGGCGATGGGGTGAAGTTCCGCCGCGCACAGGTGCGCAGCATCTCCGCGGCGGGCGCCATCCTCGCGTACGCCGCTGACCACGCCATCGACCTCATCACCATGGGCACGCATGGGCGCCGCGGCCTGCGGCGGCTGTTGCTCGGCAGCGTCGCCGAGCAAGTCGTCCGCCTGGCCCCTTGCCCGGTCCTGACCGTCCCCGAAAGGACGAAAGGCCCCGAGCCCGGCCACGTCGCGCGCATCCTGGTCCCTGTCGATTTCTCGGAGCACGCCAAGCTCGCGCTGGTCTACGCTAACCAGCTGGCCCAGCTCTATGCCGCCCGCCTACACCTCCTCCACGTCATCGATGAGGTGGTCTATCCCGACTTCTATCCGCCGGTGGTGCCGCCGGTGGGACCCGCGAGTGATGAGCTGCGCGAGCGTTCCGAGGAAGGGCTGAGAGAGCTCATCGCCCAGGTTACACACCCGAATGCCGAAACTCATGTGGGTGCGGGGCGAGCGTCACCCGAGATCGTTCGCTTCGCGGAAGAGCTCTCGGCCGATCTCATCGTCATCGCCAGCCACGGCCTTACCGGCATCCGCCACATGTTGCTGGGCAGCGTGACGGAGCAGGTCATCCGTGGCGCACCCTGCCCGGTCTTCACGGTGAAGGTTTTTCGGAAGCCGCCGGGGCGGGGCTCGGCCTAGCTAGTGGGGGTCGAGCCGGGCCGGCTCGAGCGAGCGCTGTAGACGCCGAGGTGGAAAAAAGAGAGAGCCCGGGTAGGCCTGCCAGTCCTCGTGCGATTAGCCCCAACCATCTTTTTCCGGCAGGTTACCCGGGCTCTCAATTCGCCCTGACCGCAGACGCTGTGGCACCGTGTCGTACGTCGTACGATCAGAGACAGTGATAGTAGGGGCACATGTCGTACCACTCACCCAGCGACCCGCCCTAAGATTAAGACGCGCCCCACCTTAGCCGCACCGATGCCACCTCGGGTTCGCCGCCCACCGGGACAATCTGGCACAGATAGGGACAGGCCCGTGGCCCACAGCGGACGCTTGGTCCCACGCGCGTCCGCGTATTTGCCAGAACACCTTGCGCAGCAGCCCGAAAACCACACTTTTACCACTGTGGCACTTTGCCACACGACGGCGGGGCGGTCGCGGCGTCGCGAGCGCGACGAGCGGGAATAGCCGAGACAGCCTGCAGCTACAACTCTATGCGGGGTACCGCGTTAAGGGAGCGGGGTTCGGGTACGCTCTCATAGGTCGCCGGAAGCGGCACAAAACCTTCAGAGACGTCTTAGTGGCAAGAATCACCCAGGCGATCCGGAGGCGTATTGGCCGCGGAGCTGACGACACTGGACGGCCTGCCCGATCCCGTCTTTTTCCTCGATCGGCATGGGCGCGTCGCCTACCTAAATCGGGCTTGCGAGCCGATGTTCGGACTGTCTGCCGAGGCAGTGCACGGCCTCGCCCTGTCCCAACTCCCAGGTACGGAGCTGGACGAAGGTCTGCTGGCACTGTTGAGCCCGCCGCGCAGGGTGGCGGCGCCGACATCTCTGGCTGCAGTGCGCATCGGCACGGGACTCTGGGACGTGCGGGTGACGCCGAGCGCGGACGGGGTGGCGGCGGTGCACTGCATCCCTGCGGCGGGTGACCGGGCGGAATGGCCGGAGCTGCTAGCGAACGCCGCCGACGCGATCTGGGCGGTGGACGCCGAGGAGCGGATCATCGCCTGGAACCGCGGGGCCGAAGAGATGTTCGGCTACGCCTGGGATGAGATAATCGGCCAGCCGGTCACGCGACTGATCCCGCAGGACCTGATCGCCGGGCGGGAGCCCGAACGACTGCGCAAAGCGCTGCGTGAGCTGGGCTCGGTGCGAGACTACCAGACCCGGCGTCTTCGCAAGGATGGCACCCAGGTGGAGGTGAGCTTGACGAGCACGCTGGCGCGGAACGGCTCGGCGAACAGCTTGGCCAGCTCGACGATCGTCCGGGACCTGTCGCAGCGCCGGCAGTTGGAGCGCCAGGTAATCGAATCGGAGAAGATGGTGACGCTGGGTCAGCTGGCAGCGAGCGTCGCCCAGGAGATTGGGGCCCCACTGACGACGATCGCGATCGTGATGGAACACCTGCGCAAGGCGGCCGAGGGCGACGCGCAAGCGCGAAAGCAGCTGGACACGGCGACCCAGCAGTTGAGTCGGATCGCGCGACTGGCCCGAGGTCTGGTCGAGCTGGCCAAGCCCGGCGAGCTGCACCTGGCCCGGGTTCAGGTGGAGGACGTCATCGAGCGCGGCCTCGAGTTGCTGGAAGCCTCCATGGAGCGTGCGGGGGTGCGGGTCGAGGTCGAATCGGAGGAGACGCTCCCCAGCGTGCTTGCCGATGCGGGCCAGCTGCAGCAGGTCTTTCTCAACCTGCTGATGAACGCCCAGCGAGCGCTCGAGTCCCGGGGCGACGGCACGGTCCGCATCACGCTACGGCTGACACGAGGGTTTCCGGTGGTGGGGCGACCGATGCGCGAGATGATCAAGATCGAGGTCAGCGATAACGGACCGGGGATCGACCCGGCGGATCTGCACTACATCTTCGCGCCTTTCTTTTCGAGGTCCGGGGGGTCGGGCCTGGGCCTGGCTCTGGCCAAACAGATCATCCACGCTCATGGCGGCACGATCGAGGCCCGCTCCACGCCCGGGCAAGGTGCGACGTTCACGATTCTTCTGCCGGTGGAGTGAGATGCACGACGAGGCGAGCACGCTGGAGACGACAGCGAAGGTCCTCGTCATCGAGGACGACGAGGTTCTTCGTCAGCTCTTGATCGACGTCCTCAACGACCAGGGCTATCAAGTTGAAGCGACGGAGACAGGCGAAGAGGGCCTCAGCACGATGGAGCAGGACGTGTTCGATATCATCCTGCTCGACATCAACCTCCCGGGCATGGACGGCATGGACGTCCTGCGTCTCGCCCCCGCCCGTCAGCCGGACGCGCAGATCGTGATGATGACGGCGTTCGGCACGGTCGACACCGCGGTGGAGGCTATGAAGCAAGGCGCCTTCGACTACATCAACAAGCCGTTTAGCACGGACGAGCTGATCCTCACCATCCGTCGGGCTTTGGAAGAACAGGACCTGCGCCGCGAGGTCGCCCGCCTCCGCCAAAAAGCCCGGGGTATCGGCGGCGACATACAGATCGTCGGGAAAAGCCCCGCGATCGAGCGGGTGGTGGATCTCGTGGCGCGGGTGGCACCCAGCCGGGCGACGGTGCTGATAAGCGGCGATACCGGCACGGGGAAGGAATTGGTCGCTCGGGCCATCCACACGGCGAGCAACCGAGCCAACAAGCCGTTCATGCCGATCAACTGCGCGGCGATTCCCGACAACCTCCTCGAGTCGGAACTCTTCGGCCACATGAAAGGCGCCTTCACCGGGGCCATCCAGAACAAGAAAGGTCTGTTCGAGGAGGCGACAGGCGGCACCGTCTTTCTCGATGAGATCAGCACCATGTCGATGTCGCTCCAGCCCAAGCTGCTGCGAGTGCTACAGGAAAACGTCATCATGCGCGTCGGAGGCCGCCAGCCGATCCCGATCAACATCCGTCTCATCGCGGCCACCAACATCGACCTCAAGAAGCGAGTCGCCAGCGGAGAATACCGCGAAGATCTCTTCTATCGGCTGAACGTCTTCCCCATCGAAGTGCCGCCTTTGCGTGACCGCAAGGAGGACATCCCGCTGCTCGCCAATTTCTTTCTGCAGAAGTACTCGGAGCTGTACACCGTCGAGCCGCCAAAACTGCCGGCGCGGACCCTCGACCGCATGGTGTCGTATTACTGGCCCGGCAACGTCAGGGAGTTGGAGAACTTCATCGAGCGCGCGGTCGTCCTGCACGCCAGCGGCGGCAGCGCCACCGTGGGTTTCGAGCTTCCCTCCGACGCCGAGGAACCGGACGAGGGGGCCGGCATTCTCGATGAGGCTCAGCGCAAGCGGTGGACATTTGAAGAACTGGAGCGGGAGTATATCTTCCGGGTACTGGAGAGTGTTCGGTGGAAGAAGACCGAGGCGGCTGATATCCTCGGGATCGACCGGCGAACGCTGTACCGCAAGCTGAAGCGATACGAGAGTGAGGCCGCTCGCAGGCCAGAATGAAGCAATCCACGCGACCGCGCGAGAATCGACTCCGTGCCCTCGTTGAAGTCAGCCGCGCCATCAGCGCCTCGTTGGCTCATGAGGAGATCCTGGCCCAGATTTGTGACTACGCCGCTCGGCTCCTCGACGCCGAGGCGGCGGTGGTGACCGAGCTTCTCGACCGTCGCGATCGGGGTACTCAACCCAGCCTCAAAGTCGTGGCCACCAGCCCCCATGCGAGCCTCGGGCTGGGCGAGTTCCTCTCCATCGAAGGAAGTCTCAACGGCCACGCCATCACCACCCGCCGCACCGTACTGGTCAACGACGTCTTTGCCGACGCGCGCGCCGATCACTCCGTTGCCAGCAAACTGGGCAGCCGCAAGGTCGTCATCGCACCCCTCTACTATGGCGACGCCGCGTTGGGGACGATTTTCGCCTTCAACCCGCGAGACAACCGCAATTTCGACGAGGGCGACGCCGAGATCCTTGAGGCCCTCGCCGCCCAGGCCGTCATCGCGCTGCACAACGCTCACATCTTCGAAAGCGAAACGAAGCGCCTCGAGGAACTCACGGCTCTGCGCTCGGCTCAAGACGAGAACGTGCAGCGCCTGCGGGCCCTTGTCCGCATTGGGATGGCCCTCAACAGCAGCCTCTCGCTCGACCGCGTGCTCCAAACCCTGGTCGACTCGGCCCGCGAGATTCTTCGGGCTCGCTACGCCGCCCTCGGCGTCCTCGATAGCTCCGGCAGTTCGCTGCGGAGCTTCTTCCACTCGGGAATGGACGAGGACACCGTCAAGAAGATCGGGCGTTGGCCCACGGGCGGCGGCACGCTCGGCATCATGTTACGACGCGCGCAGACCATTCGTCTGCGAGATCTCCAGAGTCACTCAGAATTCGCCGGCTTTCCCGACGGCCACCCCCGACTGCGCTCGCTGCTCGGCTTGCCGATCCGGACCGGGGACCGGGTCTTCGGCAACCTGTACCTGGCTGATAAGATCGGCGCCGACGAGTTCAGCCCCGAAGACCAGGAGTTGGCCGAGCTCCTGGCCGCACAAGCCGCAGTCGCTGTCGAGAACGCCCACCTCGCCGAACAGCGGAGCCAGTTCCTCGCCATCGTTAACCACGAGATCAAGAACGCCGCTACCGGCGTGCTCGGCTGGACGGACCGGCTACGCAAGCTGAGCGAAGCCGCCGACGGCCGCATCCGCGAAGGGGCCGGGTATGCCTTCGAGGGCGCCCAGCAGCTTCATCGTCTCGTGGTCGACCTGCTCGACCTCAGCCGTATCGAAGCGCGGCAGCTCGAGTTAGAGCTGCGCGAAGCCGACCTGCGGGCGCTGATCCGCGAGGTCGCCGCGACCGCGCGCCCTTCGGCCGAGCGACACGACATCCAGCTCCAAGTTTCCGGCTTAGAGAATCGCACCGTGGTCAGGACGGATCCTACCCGTGTGCGCCAGATCCTCCTCAACCTGCTTTCCAATGCCATTAAGTTCACGAGCGCTGGCGGACAAGTCAGCCTCGAGCTTGCGCCCTGTGATGTGGGTTGGGCGATCAGCGTTCGCGATAGCGGTCCCGGGGTCGATCCGGATCGTCGGGATCGGGTCTTCGAGGCGTACCGGTTCGGGGGGCAAAAGCCGCCTCAGAGCGGCGCCGGCCTCGGGCTCGCTATCTCCCGGGAGTTGGCCCGGCTGCTGGGCGGTGAGCTGACCCTCGAACCGGCCGATGGGCCGGGCGCCTGCTTCCGTCTCTGCCTGCCGGTCGAGCCACGACCGCTCGCGGCTCGACCCCCTCGGAGCTGAAGAGGCGGCGCCCGCCCCCATCCGAGACCGGACCCGACATGTCGGGGCACAATGCCCCCCCGGCCCCCGGGCGACGTCCTCGCGACCAGACCGCGCAAGATACTGTCTGATATGGACTTACCGAAACGACGCTCGGCGGCACGATTCGTTCGAATAGGACGGGACGTGAGAAGGACCCCGTGGACGAGGGCGGACGTGGTACTCGGATGGCGACTGGCACAGTTTCGGTGATTCAGCGAGCGATATTCGTCCTGACCAGCCCGGAAGCCGGGCAGCAGTTCCTGCGGGTGGTACCGGACCTGCGCGGCATCGGTCTCTCCGAGGCGACACTCCTCCACATGCTCTCCGCGGAACCTGGCCCGGCCGAGCCGATGCCGGAGCTGGCGACTTGGGTGCGCCATTTCGAGGCGGCCATCCCCACCGTCGAGCTGGCGTTGAAGCGTGGCGATGCCGTGAAGTGGGTGTTCGAGCTGGCGCGGGTTCGGCAAGTGGACCTGGTGGTCATCTGCAGCGCTACGGACGGCGACGACTGGGACCTGGAGCGGGTCTCCTCTCCCCTGCGGGCGCTGGGGATCCCGGTGCTGCTGGTTCCCGATACCGAACTGCACGGCTCGCTGGGCGAGCGGGTCATGGTCGCCGTCAAAGCGCCTGAGACATTGAAGCTGGCGATCCCCGGGTTGGGCAAGTGGTTCCGGCCCGAGCGACTTCACGCCGTGCGCGTCGTGAAGAGGGCGCGCCGCGGCGGCCAGCGGGCGGCGGGTGCGCCTCGCCTGGAGGTGGTCGAGGAGGAGGGGGATGTCGCGACGACCCTCCTGCACAAGGCAGAACAGTGCCAGGCAACGTTGCTGACGGTCCTGGCCGACGAAGAGGCGCGAGCGAATACCGGTCTGGCCGGGCTACCGGTGGTGCAACCGCTCATCGAGGCGACGCACCTACCCATCTTGATCTGGCCCACGCGGCGCCGGGCCGGGGAGAACGAGTAGTCCCGCAGACGTCGTGCGGCGTCCGCCCCGGACCCTGACACAAGAGCCCCGGTGATCATCACCGGGGCTCTTGTCGTCTCGGTGCGAACTGAAAGTCAGAAGGGCGAGAAGCCCCGCGAACCGAAGCGCTCGATCGACAGGTGCTCGGCGATCGGGTAGGCGTAGGCGGCCACCACCAGTACGACGGCGATCACCACCCAGATCCAGAGCTTGTCCAACACACTCGCCTTGTCACCGGGGTCCTCCAGCGGCTCGGCGAACTCGATCGGCTCCGGAGCCACCCTCTTACCGGCCAAACCGGTACCCAACATGACCGCGATGAAGCACAGAGAGCTCGCGTACAGGAATAAGCCGCCGACCGCCGAGATGCCGGTTCCGGCGATCCACTGGTCGGCGATCTCGCTGCCGCCGTAGTCGAACTGGTAGACACGCCGCGGCATGCCGGCGAGTCCCGTCAGGTGGTTGGCGATGGAGAACATGAGCATCCCAATGAACCACAGGTAGGGCTGGATTCGAGCCAGCAGCGACAGCTCGAGTTCTCGTCCGGTCAGCCTGGGCATGAGCCAATAAGCGGCGCCCATGAAGGTCAGCGCCGTGGCCGTTCCCACGGTCAGGTGAAAGTGGCCCTGCACCCAGGCGGTGTTGTGTATCATGGCGTTCATGCCATAAGCCGCGTTGATCGCGCCGCCGAATCCGCCGACGGCGAAGATCAGCATGGCCAGCGCCACGCTCGAGAACGCCGGGTCGCCCCACGGCAGCTTCTCCAGCCAATCGAACCAGCCCTTCGCTCCTTTGAGCCGGCCCGCTACCTCGAACGACGCGATGACGGTGAACGCCGTGAGGAAGCTCGGGAACAGGATCCACTGGGTGTTGAAGGCGTGGAACAACTTCCAGCCCGCCCGCACGCCAGGATCGAGGAATTGGTGGTGAAACCCGACGGGCGTGGAGAGCAGGATGAAGAGCACGAAGACCAAACGTGCCAAGGGGTCACTGAACAGTTTCCCGCCGGCGACCCGTGGCGTCACCGTGTACCAGATCACGTAGGCCGGCATCAGCCAAAAGTACACGAGTGGATGACCGAACCACCAAAAGAGCACCCGTGCCAGGATCGGATCGACCTTGTCGACGAGTCCCAGCGACCACGGTATCAACAAGATCACGACCTCGGCCGCGACTCCCACCGTGGCCAGCAACCACACGATGATCGTGGCCAGCATGCCGTGGACCGGCAGCGGCGTGCGGACTCCGGGGCTCTCGCGCTTCCAGACCAGGTAGGTCCGGATGAGGACCCAGCTCCAACCCCACGATCCGATGATCAACAGCGCCGCGCCGATGTAAAAGGCGGGGTGGGCCTGGAGTGGCGGGTAAAAGGTGTAGAGAACGGTCGCCTTCCCCAGGAGGATCGCCACGGCCGCTAGCGCCGTCCCCAGCAGGGCGACGTAGAACGAGCCCCAGGCCAACTTCTTCATCACAATGGACCGACCGAGCGTGCGCTCCGCAAACACGTAGCCCAGGCCCATGATGAAGAAGGTGGTGAACACCAGCGCCATGAGCACGCCGTGGGCCGTCACCGACAGGTAGTACATCTTCGCGGTGCGGAAGGGCAGTTCGAGATCCGCCCGCGAAAGCGCCTGCATGAGCGCCATGGCCGCCGCGATCGCGAAGGCGGCGATCGCCACCCAGAAGTTCGCCAGCACCAGCTTGCGCGACGGAATCATCGCTCACCTCCACCCGCTGCGCCCACGGTGCCGGGCATGTCCTCGACGATCAGCCGCGCGGCCATCACATGGTGGCCGAGCCCGCAGTACTCGTTACAGACGATCAGGTACTCACCCGCCTGGCTGAAACTCGTCGTGAACTGGCTCACGTAGCCGGGCACGACCATCGTGTTGCCGTTGGTGCGGACGATCTGGAAGCCGTGGATGACGTCCGGGCTGGTCATGCGGAAGGTCACCGGGCGCCCACGCGGCACGCGTATTTCCTGCGGCAGAAACGCGAACATAAAGGCCTGGACGACGACGGTCGCGCTCCCGTCGTCGTGGATCGTCACGCCGGGCTGCCCGAACTCCGGGTGGGTCCGAACCGTTTCCGGGTCGATCGTCTCCACATGGCTGGGGGGTTGGATCGCTTGTCCCAGGAAGGTGGCTCCGATCGAGGCGAGAAACACGACGATGATTCCGACGGCCGCCCAGATCCAGATCTTCTCGTAGAAATCGACGTTCATGGCCGCCTCACGGAGTCAGCGCCCCACGCGGGAGGAACACGAAGAAGTAGAGAACCAGCCAGCCGATCGCGAAGAGCAGCCCGTAGACACCGACGATCGCCAACGTCCCTCGCGGATGACCGCCGATGTGCGCAGACGGGCCGGACGACTTCCCAAGTCGTTCGTCGCTCACACATCCCTCCAACGCTTGAAGTGGAAGATCTTGGGCTTCAGTTGTGGTGTGAGGCCAAGCTGCGCCGCATGATAAGCTAAAAGGCCGCCTTGTCAACAACCATAAGAATTAGCAGAACCGGCAGGTGCCCGCGTTCGGCCGCTCAGGCATCGCTCCCTTCTTTCCCCAGGGAAGGAAGGCGTGGCAACGCTCCCCCGAGGAGATCACCCACCGTGGTATCTTGGAAGAATCGCGCGACGGGCTCGCTCACTTCTTTCCAGCGGTCGTGAACCGGACAGGCCGTCTCGTCCGAGCACTCGGGACGGCCAAGCAGGCAGCTCCGACGGGTGGTGTGGGGGTCGAACGGACCCAGGACTTCGGCGAGGGCAAGCTCGTTGGCGGCGCGGGCGAGGCAAAAGCCGCCTCGGGGTCCGCGTTCCGAGATCAGAATCCCATCGCGTGCCAGGCCGTGGAGGATCTTGGAGAGGTAGTTAGCGGGAACGCCGAGGGAATCGGCGATCTGGCTGGCGCGGAGGGGTCCGCGGGCGTCCTCGCGGGCGAGGTGGAGGAGAGCGCGGAGCGCGTATTCGGCGGTCTTAGAGATCACGGGTGCGTGGAGCTGAGTTCGTCATGACAATATGATATTTGGGCCACCAACGCAAGCACCCGGCGCCCTCCTCCCCCGCCCCCCCACGCCTGTGGCGCGCCGGGCCTCCCCGCTCGCCCCAGATCGACCCCAAGGCCAACCGGCGGCCTTCTGTACCGCCAACCTCCCAGTCGATAGATTCACTCCGCCGGTTTTACCGTCAGCCCCACCATCCGCCGCGGCCGCTGCACTCTGCCGCGAGGCAGAGCCAGGGAGGGAAGTCACTATGCGGGAATCCGTCGAGGCGCTCTGGCCCGAGCTCGCTTGGATCGAAGACCGCGAGCTGCGCGAGCAGGTCAGCGAAACCTGGATCAAGGCTCTCGAGCTCAGCCCCCTCGAGCCTCAAGATCTCCACGAGATTCCCTTCACGCTTCTTGTGCCCAACTGTCCGGCCACTTTCATGGAGCACAAGCGCTGCGTGGTTCACATCGCGCGTCGCGCCGCCGAGTCGATGCAGGAGTTCCTGGGCAAGGCGCTGAAGATCGATCTTGACACCGTCATCGCCGGCGCCATCCTGGCGGACGTGGGCAAGCTGCTGGAATACGAGCGCGTGGACGGGAAGGTGCGACAGAGTAAGCGCGGTGAGGCGCTACGCCATCCGTTCACCGGCGTGGCCCTAGCCCTCAGCTGTGGCGTCCCCGACGGTGTCTGTCACATTATCGCGGCGCACGCCGCCGAGGGCGATCTGGTGCGGCGGAGCACCGAGGCGTACATCGTGCATCACGCCGACTTCATGAGCTACCTGCCGTTCAAGAACCTGTGAGCCCGGGCGTCGGTGGGCCGAGGCGAAGAACGCTAGACAAGAAATAATGAATAACGAATTCCCAATGTTCAATGTTCAAGTCGTTTCTGGGCCCTCACATCCAGCTCACGCGCGAGGCGCCGATCGCACACTTGAGCATTCGACATTGAGAATTGGACATTCGACATTTGGGCTAGACACTGGGGCGATGAGTTTGACGCCCCTGAGCGTACTCGCTGTCGTTAACCCTCAACTCGAAGACGGGATATGTCCGAAACAATCACAGCGGTCATGTCGCGCTGGGCGGCCGACCTGGAGTTCCAGCAGATAGGTGAGCAGGCGGTGCACGAGGCGCGCCGCTATCTACTCGACTCCATTGGTTGCGCGCTGGGTGGATACCTTCAGGAAGACACGCGTCACGCTCTCGAGGTGCTGGACGAAATCGCCGGGCAGGGGCCGGCCACGGTGATCGGGAGCGGCGAAAAGATGGACGTCGTCTCGGCCGCCCTGGCCAATGCCCTCATGGTCCGGGTGATGGACTACAACGATATCTACTGGCAGCAGGATCCGTCCCACCCATCCGATATCATCCCAGCGGCACTCGCCTGCGGTGAGCGTGAGGGTCGGGGCGGGAAGGATCTGATCGTCGGTATCGTTTTGGGGCATGAGTTCGAGATGCGCTTGTGCGAAGCAGCCTTCCCGGGAATCCGCGAGCGCGGCTGGCACCACGCCACGCTGACCGCCTTCGTCGCTCCCATCGTCGCCGGTCGGATGCTTCGGCTGCCCTGGGAGAAGATCCAGCACGCCATCGGGATCTCCGCTTCCCACCACGCGACTTTCGGAGCGGTGACCGCCGGCAAGCTCACGATGATGAAGAACACGGTGGACCCGATGGCCACCCAGGTCGGGGTGATGGCGGCGCTGCTGGCCGAGCGGGGTTACACCGGTCCCGAGCACGTGATCGATGGCAAAGAAGGGCTGGTCCATTGCCTGGGACCGGAATGGAAGCTGGAGGTGTTGACCGAGGGGCTGGGTGAGTCGTGGCGCATCGAGCGGTGCGGGATGAAGGCCTTCCCCACCGAGGCTTTGACGCACGCTCCGATCTCGGCCGTGTTGAAGATCGTGCATGATAACGATCTGGAGCCGGAGCAGGTCGAGAAGGTTCACATCCGCTCCCTCGCCCGGGCCGCGGACATCCTGGCCGATCCCTCCAAGTACGATCCCAAGAGCAAGGAGACGGCCGACCACAGCCTTCCGTATGTGATCGCGGCGGCGCTGGTGGACCGGCAGGTGACGCCGGCCCAGTTCGAGATGGACAAGATCATGGATCCCCGCATTCGCGCCCAGCTCGAGAAGGTGGAGGTCGTGGCGGATCCCGAGATCGAAGCGGTCTTTCCCAAGCTTCAAAGGGTGATCGTCACGATCCATACCCGGGACGGCGTTCACTTGAAAGAGCAACTGGACTATCCCAAGGGCGACCCGCGCAATCCGCTGACCGACGCCGAGATCGAGGAAAAATTCGACGCTCTCGCGGCGCCGGTGCTGTCGGCCGACGCGAGGGCGCGCCTCAAGAAGGCCGTCTGGAATCTCGAGAAGCTCCAGACGGTGACGGAGCTGTTGGACCTTTGCCGAGCCGACCGCTAGTCCGGCAGGGAGTCGGAGGATGGGTCAGACCGTCGTAGAGAAGATTGCCCAGTGCCACATGACCGAGGGGCCGAGCCGCCCCCTGCGCACGGGCGACATGGTCTCGCTGCGGCCGCGGCACGTTATGACGCACGACAACACCGCGCCGGTGATCACGAAGTTCCGATCGATGGGGGCGACTCGCATCCATGATCCTCGGCAGCCGGTCTTCGCCATCGACCACGACATCCAGAACCTGTCGGAGGGGAATCTGGCGAAGTACCGGGAGATCGAGGCGTTCGCCCGCGAGCACGGTATCGACTTCTATCCGGCGGGGACCGGGATCAGCCACCAGATCATGGTGTCGCACGGCTACGTCGTGCCCGGCGCGCTGGTGGTTGGATCGGACTCTCACTCGAACATGTACGGCGCGCTCGGTGCCCTGGGAACGCCCGTGGTACGCACGGACGCGGCGGCGATCTGGGCTACCGGGGAGTTCTGGTGGCAGATACCTCGGTCGGTGCGGGTCGTATTGAAGGGCGAACTTCAAGAGGGCGCCACAGGGAAAGACGTCATCGTGACGCTGTGCGGTCTATACAACCGGGGCGAAGTGCTCAACGCGGCTGTCGAGTTCGGCGGGCCCGGCGTGGCATGGCTCAGCATGGATGAGCGCATGGCGATCGCCAACATGACGACGGAATGGGGAGCGCTCGTCGGCTGGTTTCCGGTAGACGACCGGACGATCGCCTACCTGACCACGCGCAAAAAGCACCTGGAAAAGACCGGCGGATTCGACCGGTACGCGGACGAAGATCTCATCGGCTGGGCGGCCGAGCCTCCCTCCCCGGATCGTGACGCCGACTACGCCGGGCGGATCGAGCTCGATCTGGCCGACGTGAGTCCTCACGTTTCAGGACCCGATACCGTACAGGTCATGCGCTCGCTGGCCGACATCGAGAAAGACAAGATCGCCATCGACAAAGCCTATCTCGTCTCGTGCGTGAACAGCCGCCTCGAGGACATCGAGGCCGCGGCGCGCGTGGTGCGCGGCAAGACGGTGGCGTCAGGAGTAGAGTTCTATGTAGCGGCGGCCAGCGCAGAGATCCAGCAACAGGCCGAGGCGAGCGGCGCCTGGGGCGCGCTGCTGAGCGCCGGGGCCAAGCCGTTGCCGTCGGGTTGCGGCCCTTGTATCGGCCTGGGCGTGGGAACGCTCGAACCGGGCGAGGTGGGTATCTCGGCCACCAACCGCAACTTCAAGGGTCGCATGGGCTCGCGGGAGGCCCAGGCGTACCTGGCCAGTCCCGAGGTCGTGGCCGCCTCGGCGCTGGCCGGATACATCGCCGGGCCGCGGCCGTCCGACGGCCGCCGGCCGGAGTACGACTTCGAGGTCGGGGTCCCCGGCCGTGGCGACGGTCGCGAGACGGTGACAATCCTGGCGGGGTTTCCCGAGCGAATCGAGGGGCGCATCGTTCTCGTGCCTCAAGACAACCTGAACACCGACGGCATCTACGGAAAAGACTACACTTACCGTGACAAGATGACACGGGAGGAGATGGCCCGCGTCGTGATGGAGAACTACGATCCGGCGTTTCGCAGTCGAATCCAACCGGGCGACGTCCTCGTCGGAGGTTTCAACTTCGGTACGGGATCGAGTCGCGAGCAGGCGGCGACGGCGCTCCAAGCGGCGGGGATTCCTCTGGTCATCGCGGGAAGCTTCTCGCAGACCTATTTGCGCAACGCCTATAACAACGGCTTCGTCTGCATCGAGTGCGCGGAGCTCGTCGAGCGGTTGAGGGCTCAAGAAGCGGAGACGATCGCGGCGGGCGAACTCACGATCATCCCGGGCGATCTGATCGAGATCGATTTCGCCGAGAGCACGGTCGGCCTGCGTGGGGAAGTTCATGCTTTTCCTCCGCTCAGCTCCGTCGCCCAATCGCTGGTTGTAGCCGGAGGGATCGAAGGGCTGATACGTAGGCGATTGGGTCTCGACTGACGGAGGTGAGAGCCCGGCTGCGCCGCCCCAAGAGACTTCGTCAGCAGTGGCTCGAGAGATCTCACAGGTAACTTCTTGAAAGGCAGCTTCTAAACATGCCGCAGTATACCGTGGTTACGATGCCCGGCGATGGCATCGGCAAGATCGTGTTGCCCGAGGCGCTTCGGGTGTTGGAGGCCGTCGGTTTCGACGCGGATTACGTCGACGCCGAGATCGGTTGGGACTGCTGGATCCACACGGGCAACCCTCTTCCTGAAGCGACAGTCGAGCTGCTGAAGAAGCACAAACTGGGGCTGTTCGGGTCCATCACCTCAAAGCCGAAGACCCAGGCAGCCAAAGAGTTGCGCCCCGAGCTTCAGAGCAAGGGTTACGTCTACTACAGCCCGATCGTCGGATTGCGCCAGTTGTTCAACCTCGACGTCTGCATCCGACCGTGTCGCTCCTTTCCGGGGAATCCGCTGAACTTCATCCGGCAGACGGCCGACGGTGGATTCGAAGAGCCCCGGGTGGACGCGGTCATCTTTCGACAGAACACCGAGGGGCTCTACTGCGGCATCGAGTGGACGAACCCGCCGGCGCAGGTTCGTGAGGCGCTGGCCTTGCACCCCAAGTTCAAAGCGTTCAGCGCGGTCCCGAGCGACCAAATGGCGCTCTCGGTCCGCCTGTTCACGCGCCTGGCCTGTCGTCGCATCGTCGAGGCGGCGTTTCGCTACGCCAAGCAGCACGGCTATCGCTCGGTGACGATATGCGAGAAGCCAAACGTGCTTCGGGAGACGTCGGGGATGATGGAAGAGGTCGCTCGCCAGGTGCATCAAGACTTCCCGGAGATCCAGCTCTGGTCCACCAACATCGATGCCCAGATGATGTGGTTGACCAAGAATCCCGAAGACTACTCGGTGCTCGTCGCCGGCAACATGTTCGGCGACATCGTGTCCGATGCCTTCGCCGGGCTGGTGGGTGGTCTCGGATTCGCCTGTTCGGCCAATATCGGGGACCAGGTGGCGGTGTTCGAGCCGACCCACGGATCGGCCCCCAAGTACGAGACGCTCGACCCACCCATCGTCAACCCGATCGCCATGATCCTCAGCGCCGCCATGTTGCTCGATCACATCGGTGCAGCTGAAAAGGCCAAGGCCGTTCGCGATGCCATCGCCGCCGTGGTGAAAGAAGGTAAGGTTCGAACTTACGACATGTTGCGTCTGCCCGGCGGCCCAGACGTGATCGCCCAGGGCGCCGCGAGCACGTCGCAGATGACGGACGCAATTCTGGCGCGGCTGGACTGACATGTCGGGAAGCGCCGCGGATACGGGTTCACGCCGCGGAGAGGCGGGTCCACTGGGGGAGGACGTACGCTCGGACCTCTGGGTGGACGTGGAGATCACAAAGTCCGGGGGCCTCGTCGTAGACCTCGTCTCGAAGGTCGGCGCCCTGTACGGCGACTCGATCCGCGAGCTCGCCGAACGGGTGTTACGCGCCTTGGGCCTCGCTCACGCCAAGGTCCGAATCGACGATAAGGGAGCGCTGCCGTTCACGATCGCGGCCCGGGTCGAGGCGGCCGCCCGGCGTGCCGGCGCTCGGGCCGAGGGCGATGCGCGGCCGGAGCGCACCGTGGCACGCGCGGGGCCGAGCCCGCGCGATCGGCTGCGGCGTTCGCGACTCTACCTGCCGGGTAACCAGCCCAAGTTCATGATCAACGCCGGGGTCCACCGCCCCGACGGCGTGATTCTGGACCTGGAAGACTCGGTACATCCGGCAGAGAAGGAAGCGGCCCGACTGCTGGTGCGGAACGCGTTGCGCTGCGTGGATTTCCTGGGTGCGGAACGAATGGTTCGCATCAATCAGCTACCGCTAGGATTCGAGGATCTGAGAGCCATCGTTCCGGAAGGGCCCGACCTCATCCTGATCCCCAAGACCGAGACCGCCGATCAGGTGCGCGAGGTGGATGAGCGAATCCGCGGAGTCCGCGCGCGTGAGGGCGACGGCCACCCCATCTGGCTGATGCCGATCCTCGAGTCGGCCCTCGGCGTCGAGAACGCCTTCGCCATCGCGCGCGCCGCCGAGACGGTGGTGGCGCTCACCATCGGCCTCGAGGACTACACCGCCGACATGGGTGTGACCAAGACCCAGGAGGGTGACGAGTCGCTCTACGCCCGCGCCCGGCTGGTCAACGCGGCCCGAGCCGCCGGCGTGCAGGCCATCGACTCGGTCTACGGCGATGTCGCCGACGTTGAGGGCCTGGGCGTGTGGGCACGGCGATCGCGGGCGTTGGGCTTCGAGGGGATGGGCTGCATCCACCCCCGTCAGATCGAGCCCATTCACGCGGCCTTCGCACCCTCAGCCGAGGAAATCGAGAAGGCGCTGAAAATCGTCACCGCCTTCCAGGAGGCGGAGGCGCAGGGGCTCGGTGTGGTGAGCCTGGGCACCAAGATGGTGGACCGGCCCGTCGTCCTGCGGGCGCAGCGGACCGTGGAGATCGCGCGCCGCATCGGACTGCTGAAAGAAGAGTGAACCGAACGTTCGCGACAGGTGCAGGATAACAGCATGAGCGGAAGCGTGGAATTCGCGGTCAACGCTGTGGGGCGGCGTGTTCCCACGGTCGTCAATGGGAAGGAACAGGTCGGGTTTCAGGGGGTGGGCGGTTATAAGCCCCAAGGCCGCAAGCACGGGCCGCCGTTACACTCGGCTGCCGACTATCCAACCAGCGGCGATAAACGGGTTAGCGATCTTCGCACGGCACTCCGCCGCTGTGGTCTCCGCGACGGGATGACCATCTCGACTCACCATCATTTGAGGAACGGCGACGCCGTGGCCCTGGCGGCCCTCAGGGCGGCTGGCGAGCTGGGAGCCCGGGATCTCATGTGGTTTCCCAGCGCCTCTTTTCCCTGCCACGAGCCGGTGATCGAGCTGATGGATCAGGGTGTCGTCCATCACATAGAGGGAAGCATGAACGGGCCGCTGGGCGAGTACTGCTCGCGGGGCCAGATGAGGGGGATGGGCGTGCTACGCTCTCACGGCGGCCGCTGGCAAGCGATCCAGGACGGCGAGGTCCACATCGATATCGCGGTGATCGCTGCGCCGACCGCGGACCCGTTCGGCAACTGTGACGGGTCGCATGGCCCGTCCGCTTGTGGCTCCTTAGGTTTCGCCCTCGCCGATTCGATCTACGCCGATCGGGTGATCGTGGTGACCGACAATCTGGTTCCTTTCCCCTGCATCCCCTGGCAGATCCATGGGAACAACGTGGACTTCGTCGTGGAGGTGGATTCGATCGGCGACCCGGCGAAGATCGTGCCGGGCACAACCGAGATCACCCGCAGCCCCGACCGGATCCTCATCGCCGAGTACGTGGCCCGCTTTATCTGCGATGCCGGCATCATGCGCGACGGCTTCTCGTTCCAGGCGGGCGCCGGCGGTATCGCGCTGGCCTTCGTGCAATTCCTCAAAGAGCAGATGAGGCAGGCAGGCGTGAAGGCTCGCTTCGTGCGCGGCGGCTCGACCCGCTACCTGGTTGACCTGCTACAGGAAGGGCTGACCGATTTCATCCTCGATGGCCAGACCTTCGACCTGGTCGGGGTCCAGTCTATCGCCAGCGATCCCCGGCACGTCGCCACTTCTCCCTTCACATCGTACAACTACCACGGAAAAGGGAACTTCGCGTCTATGGTGGATGCCGTCGTTCTGGGGGCCACCGAGGTAGATGTGAACTTCAATGCCAACGTGAACACCCACTCCGATGGCGTGCTCCTGCACGGGATCGGCGGTTGGCAGAATTGCCTCTTCGCCGGCTGCACCATCCTGGCCATCCCCTCGTTTCGCGATCGCATTCCGGTTCTGGTCGAAGACGTCACCACGATGACCGGCCCGGGAGAGCTCATCGACGTGGTGGTGACGGAACGCGGCATCGCCGTCAACCCACGGCGCAGCGACCTGCTGGATCGCGTCAAGAGCTCCGACCTGCCCATCCGCCCCATCGAGGAGATCAAAGCGGAAGTCGAACGCCTCGTCGGCGGGCCGCCCGCGAAGCCGCGCCTGCTCGACCGGCCCGTCGCTGTGATCAAGTGGGTGGACGGGACTATCCTCGACACCGTCTGGCAGCTCGCCGACTGACGCCAAACGGCTGGGCGGCGCCAGCGAACTCAGGCGGCTAACGCGCCAGCCCTTACCACGGCCTACTCCGCCAATCGACCGCGTGACCGCTGAGTAACCCGGCGATCCAACAGCATGTTACCGTGGCATGTAGCCTGACGCCTGAAAAGCACGTTCGACACAGACGTCAGTCAGCTCTTCACCATGCCAGAACCGCGCGTAGCTCTTCCCGGGGGCGCGACAGTTCCGGTCAACCCCGCCGTCCCGCGCGGAGGCACGCGGTCGGCGAATCTGCCGGCTCGCGCGCGAGGCGGGCGGTTCTTGCTCGGCTCCAAGGCGACACTCATCTTTCAGCCGCGAAGCCCCGCGTGCCCTCTGAAACGATCCGTGACCCCGATGCGACACGCTTCTGTCATCGTCGCCCTGGTCTTCACTAGCCTGATGCCGCCACCGGCAGCCGCCGCACAACTTATCAAACTGCCTGACAGGCCGGACAAGATCGAGGTTCGTGGTCAGACCGACTGGGACGGTGCCACCGCTCTTTACCACCTGGCTGTCAGCTACGCGAGCAAGGCACGATCCGAGGACGCGATCCGCGACCTGGAGATCCCGCTTGGACGGTCCCTCGACGAAGCCCGCGCGCGCTTCCGCGGAGCGCTCGAGAATGACCTCAACGTCCCGCCCCCAGGCGGCGGCACTTAGTGGACCTCGATTGGCTCGCCGCCATCGTCGAGCGCATGCGCGCTGAGGGGCGCGAGGCGCTGCTCGAGCCTGAAGGGCTGCAGATCCTCGAAGCGCTAGGGATCGCCACGCCGAAGCACGTTTTGGTGGAGAGCGCCCCGCAAGCCGCGGAGATCGATCTCTCCCGGTTCCCGGGCGACCGGGTGGTCGTCAAAGCCGTCAGCGCAGGCCTCACCCACAAGAGCGAGGCCGGCGGCGTCGCGGTCACCTCGAAGGACCGTCGTTTGATCTCCGACGCCATACGCGCGATGACCGGGCGTCTCGGCGACCTGGATTTGCGCGGATACCTCGTCGCCGAGTTCGTTGCTTACGACCCAGCCCCCGGTGGCGAGCTGCTGTTGGGAGCGCGTTGGACGGACGACTTCGGCCCCGTGGTCACCTGCGGACCGGGCGGCATCTACGCCGAGCTGCTCAGCGACAGCCTCAAGCCCGATGCCGGACTTGCCATCGCCTCCCCCTTCCAACTCGATGCCGGGGCAGCCGCCGAGATCCTCAAGGACATTACAGTTGCGCGCCTGCTCACCGAGCAGCTGCGGGGGCAACCGCCGCGCCTTGAGCTGGCTTCGCTCGTGGACATGATCCTCAAGTTCGCCGATTTCGCCCGTGCCGCGATCCCGCTTTGGCTGAGCGAATTCGAGCTGAACCCCGTTGTCGTCCGCAACGGGGAGTTGGTGGCACTAGACGTATTGGGGCGAGCCGGGCCCGAGGTGAAACAGCCGCCAGCCGGTCGGCCGCTGCACAAGCTGGACATGCTGTTCAAGCCAAGCGCGATCGCGATCCTCGGGGTGTCGGCGCGTCTCAACCCTGGGCACGTGATTCTGAACAATATCATTCGCGACGGATTCGACCGCGGCCACATCTTCGTGGTCAAGCCCGGCTCGGAGACGATCGAGGGTTGCCGCTGTGTCGCCGACATCTCGTCGATCGAAGGAACAGTCGACTTGCTGATTCTGGCAATCGAGGCGGCACAAGTACCCGAGGTGCTCAGGCGCGTCATCGATAGCCAGAAGGCGGAAAGCGCGATCTTGATCACCGGCGGACTCGAGGAGAGACCTGAAGCCGAGGCCATCTCGTCGGAAGTCCGTTCGCTGCTGGATCGTTCTCGAGCCACCGCGTGGGGTGGGCCAGCTGTCGTCGGCGCCAACAGCATGGGAATCCGTTCGGCGCCGGGCCGCTACGACGCGACATTTCTCCCCGAGCACAAGCTCGGTCTCTCCAAGGAGCAGAGGCTTCCGATCGCGCTGATCTCTCAAAGTGGCGCCTACCAGGCGGCCAGGATGAGCGAGCTGGGGTTCGACGTCCGCTATGCGATCTCCGCCGGTAACCAGACCGACCTGACGATCGCCGATTACTTGAGCCACCTGAAAGACGACACCGAGGTGGACATCTTCGCGGTGTACGCCGAAGGATTCAAACCGCGAGACGGGCTGCGATTCCTGGAGGCGGCCCGCGAGGTCGTGGCCGCTGGCCGCACGGTCATACTCTACCGCGCCGGCCGCACCCGGGAGGGCGGCGCCGCGGCTGTGACGCACACGGCGTCGATCATCGGCGATTACCGGGTGACGCGGGAGCTGGCGACCCATGCCGGCGTGATCGTCTGCGAGACGAACGACGATTTCACCGACATGCTCAAGCTCTGCTCGTTGCTTCGCTCGAAGAACGTTGGCGGCCTGCGCCTTGGCGCTGTTGCCAACGCAGGATTCGAGTGCGTGGCCGCGGCCGATCATCTGAGCGGACTACGTCTGCCGACCTTCAGCGCGCGGACCGAGCGGCGGCTGTCGACCTTGCTCAGCGAGATCGGGATCGACGGGATCGTAGAGGTGCGCAATCCGCTCGACATCACCCCCATGAGCGACGATGCGTCATTCGAGAGCGCGGTTCGCCTCGTGCTCTCCGACGAGAACGTCGACGTCGGCTTCGTCGGCTGCGTGCCGCTGACACCGGCACTCGACACGCTGCCTTCGGGTGCCACTCACGACGCTTTCAGCGATCAGTCGATCGCCGGTCGTCTGGCGC
>CAYGCC010000370.1:0-20342 GCA_964348165.1 uncultured Gemmatimonadota bacterium
TTCGCCGGCGTCTCGATGAAGATCATCCGCAGGCGGTCGGCCATCGCGTTGTCGCCGAGCAACCGCTCGACGGCCTCTGGGCCCGCCGCCCCGGCGGGAAAGCCCACGACCTGAATCCCGTAGTCGGGCAACACGTGGCAGAAGAGGTACTCGGTTCCGCCATAGAGCGGCTCGCTGTGCAGCAGGACATCGCCGGGCCGCAGGAAGCTGAGCGCCGTCGTGGCGATGGCGGCCATCCCACTGTTGCAGACCAGTGCCGCCTCTGCCTGATCCCACAGCGTCAGCCGATCCTCCAGGATCTCCAGGTCCGGATTGTTGAGCCGGCTGTAGATGAGCCCGAGAGTCTCCCGTGGCCGCTCCTCTCGCAGGCCGTAGGCGATCTCGAAGAACGCTTTCCCGTCCTCGGCGGTCGGAAAGGCGAAGGTTGAGGTCTGAAAGATCGGACACTTTATGGCGCCCTCTGACCACTCGGGCCGGTAGCCGTAGCTCATCATGAGACTTTCCGGCCGCAGCTCATGGTCCCCGATCGCGCGCTGGGTATACTGCTTCTTCCGCGCCATCATCTCCTCCAACTCGTTCTTGGCCGGGGCAAGTTAAGAATAACCGCGCGACTGCCCGCTGGCGAAACGCCGGCAAGCGACACGCCTCCATTGCAATCGGGGCGCCAGTGCCGGGCCGCCTCGACGGCCACCCCCTCGAGCCCGTCGCGCCTTGCCACCCCCTACCCCGCCCGATATGCTTGCCAGACGATGGAAAGCGCAAAGAAGTATTTCCGGACCGGCCTCGGGTTGAAGAAGGCGGTGCTCCCCGTCCTCGAGGAGGAGTACCATTCCCGCCTCGTCGACCGTTTGCGCGAGCGCGGTTTCCGAGCGCGCGCCGGCGAGGTGACGATCCGGCTGGCCGAGGAGTTCGGTTACTGCTACGGGGTCGACCGGGCGGTCCAGTACGCTTACGAAGCGCGCCACAAGTTCCCCGAGCGCCGGCTGTTTCTTGTGGGGGAGATCATCCACAACCCGCACGTGAACCGGCGACTGCGCGAGCTGGGGATCGAGTTCCTAATGCCCGACTCGGAGGGGCGCTTCGACTTCAGCGGTGTGACCACCGAAGACGTCGTGATCATTCCCGCCTTCGGCGTGACCCAACATGACTTCCAGGCGTTGCGCGACGTCGGTTGCCTGCTGGTCGACACCACCTGCGGATCGGTGCTCAACGTCTGGAAACGGGTCGAGAGCTACGCCCGCGACGGCTACACGGCGATCATCCACGGCAAGTTCTACCACGAGGAAAGCAAGGCCACCGCATCACAGGCCCGGCGCTACCCGGGCGGCGCCTACCTCATCGTTCGCGACATGGATGAGGTCCGCTCCGTCCGCGATTACATCGTCGAGGGAGGCGACCGCGAGGAATTCCTCAAGCAGTTCGGTCACGCCTGCTCTCCGGGCTTCGACCCCGACCGCGACCTGCTGAAGATCGGCGTGGCGAATCAGACCACCATGCTGGCCTCGGAGACGGCGCGGATGGCCGAGGAGTTGAAGGCCGCGATGGTCGAGCGCTACGGCGCCGACCGGCTCGCCGATCACTATCGCCACTTCGACACCCTGTGCAGCGCCACCCAGGATCGCCAGGACGCCGTGATCCGCATGATGCGTTCTCCGCCCGACATCATGATCGTGCTCGGAGGTTACAACTCGAGTAACACGAACCACCTCGCCCAGATCTGCGCCCGGCACACGCGGACCTACCACCTCGAGGACTCTACCTGCATCGATCCCAGCGCCGGCTCTCTCAGCCACAAGATCGTGGGAACTGAGACCGTCGTGAGCGACCGCGGCTGGCTGCCGGAGGGCCCGGTGGAGATCGGCCTCACCGCCGGGGCCTCGACACCCAACAACAAAATCGGTGACACCGTCGAGCGCATCCTTGCCACGCGCGGGCTGAGCCTGGACGAGCTCGTCTGGGAAAGCGGGACGGGAGAGGACGAGCGGGAACAGGCTAGTGCGGCGGACGCTCGCCCGTAACATCCAGACGTCGCAGCGCTTGTCCCAAACCGATCAGGATCGCATCCACCGCCAGGCGCTGGCCGTCCGGCTTGCGGAAGGCCTTGCGTACTCCGCCGCTCACGCCGTTTGACTCGAGCGCCCGCCGCAGAGCCGCGTCCACCACCGCAGCCAGCGGCGACAGGAGCGAGTCGGCCGCCAACGCTTCCAACAACGAGTCGGTCTCGACCCGGGCAGCCAACTCCGGAAGGCGCTGCTCCAGATGCGAGCGGGCCGCCCACCTCTCGGCCAGCGCGACTTCGGCGCTGTCGGCGACCGCCGCCCGCAGCACCGCCTGGAAGTCGTAGTAGTCCGCCGGCACCGGCGGCCGCTGAATCGGACAGGCCAGGACCGCACCGCTCAAAGCGGCGATCGCCAGCGCCCCCGGCCAGACGCGGGTGCGCGGCCAACCTCCCTCGGCGGCGGCCACGACGGTTCGGGCCGGCCGGCGCGAACCCATCCAGCCGGCCGCCCACGCCGGAACCCCCAGTACTCGCACAGCGTTTTTCATATCCACAAAGGGAAGTATAAACGCCCAAGCGATTCCCGCCCCGACGAGCCCGAACATCTCGGCGTCTTGACCACCAGATGAGGGCCCGTTGAGATTATGCGCCCGGGGCGCTACTTATTGAGCCCTTGCGATCAGCAAATGCCCCTACCATCAGCTGGAGGTTCCCATGCCAGCCACCCCTCAAGTTGCCCCCGAAATCGCCGAGCGCGGCTACGCGCGCCCAGATGCCCTCGTCACTACCGACTGGGTTGCCAAGAACCTCGGAAAACCCGGGGTCAGAGTCGTCGAGGTCGATGTCGACACCTCCGCCTACGACGAAGGCCACATCCCTGGCGCCGTCGGCTGGAACTGGCGAACCCAGTTGATGGACGCCGTCCGACGCGACATCGCCAGCAAGAGCTCGTTCGAGCGGCTGCTGCGCGAGTCGGGTATCAGCAACGACGACACCATCGTGCTCTATGGCGACAATAACAACTGGTTTGCCGCCTACGCCTTCTGGATGCTCGAGTATTACGGCCACCCGCACATCCGCCTCATGGATGGCGGCCGTGTGAAGTGGATGGCCGAGGACCGCGAGCTGAGCAAAGAGAGGCCCCGGGCGCAGAAATCGGGCTACGCGGTTCGCGGGCCGTTCGAAGGCGTGCGCGCATACCGCGACGACGTCGAGCGCGCCGTGCACCTGGGCCTGCCCTTGGTAGATGTACGTTCGCCCGACGAATTCACCGGGAAGATATTGGCGCCGCCCGGATTGCAGGAGACGGCGCAGCGTGGCGGTCACATCCCCGGCGCCCGCAACGTCCCCTGGTCCAAGGCGGTGAACGAGGACGGCACCTTCAAGAGCCACGACCAGCTGAAGAAGCTGTACGCGGACGACGCTAGAGTGGCCGGCGACACTCAGGTCATCGCCTACTGCCGCATCGGCGAGCGCTCGTCGCACAGCTGGTTCGTGCTCAAGTACCTGCTCGGTTACACCGACGTGAAGAACTACGACGGCTCATGGACCGAGTGGGGCAACCTGGTCGGCGTTCCGATCGAGCGCTGAATCGCGCGGTGGGGCGGGGGCGGGGGCGGCCGCTGCGCCGCCCCCGACCCGCGCACCGTGTCGCGTTGCCGATGCGCCGGCCCGTCTCTAGCATCGCTTCGGCATGAGCGGAGACGCGTCCGCGAGCAACGGACTCACCACCGATATCCCCGGATACGCGCGCGGGCGTCGCGGTCGGGCGACCATCATCGCCTCCCGCGAAGCCTTGGCCTTTGTGCGCGAGGCGATCGCGGCCGCGGGGACTCTGTATGACTACGCGGCAACTCGACCCGGCGCCGAGACGATCCGTGGCCGCGGCACCATCTACGTCGTGCCCGGGCCCGACGACAAGCGCTGGCTGATCCGCCGGCTCACGCACGGCGGCTTGCTGGCGCCGATCAGCGGCGACCGCTTTCTCCGCGTCGGCAGACCTCGTCCCTTCAACGAGCTTCGCCTCTCGTGGCAGCTCCGCGAGTTGGGGCTTGCGACTCCGCGGGTCCACGCGGCCGTCGTCTACCTTTTCGGGCCCTTTTATCGCGGCGAGGTCGCGCGCCAGCACGTCGCCCGCGCCGTCGACCTGGCGGCGCTACTGTTCGCTGAGCCCGACCGACCGCGGTCCGAACGGCAGGCCGCCCTGGCCGCCGCCGGCCGCCTGCTCGGTAAGCTTCACCGGGTTGGGCTCCTGCACCCGGACCTCAATCTGAGAAACGTGCTGATCGAGGCCGCGGACGGCGCTCCACGCGCCTACATCCTCGACCTGGAAAAGTGCCGGAGCGTCGAGCGGCTCACCGCCGGTCAGCGCCGGCGCATGCTCGGCCGCCTGCGCCGTTCCGCCCGCCGTTTCGAGGAAAAGGGGGGCGGGGCCATCGACCCATCCGAGTGGGAGGCGTTTGAAAGCGCGTACGCAGGGGAGGAAGAAGCGGCCAGCCGTCCCGGCCCTAGCCGAGCCGAGCCTTGATCTGTCCCTCGGAGACGCCGGCCACCTCGACCAGTTTTTCGCGTCCCCGTTCGCCCTTGACGATCCGCACCGCCGACCTCGGCACCCCGAGACGCCGGGCCAGGAAGGCGACGAGCTCCTGATTGGCGGCGCCTTCCACCGGTGGCGCCGCCACGCGGATCTTCAAAGCGTCGCCGAAGCTGCCGGCCAGCTCCGTTCGCGACGCCCGCGGCTGCACTCGCACTTTGATGCGCGCGCCTGTGCCCGTCCCTCGCGTCTGCTTCACTTCACTCGCCGAACCTTCCGACGCAGGAAGTCCATCATGATGTACTGGCCGAGGGTGACGGTCGTGGTGAAATAGGCTTTCCCGCGGCAAAGCTGCGTGACCTTCTTCACGAACTCGACCAGCGCGTAGTCTTGCGCCAGCATGAAGGTGTTGATCTGGATCCCGGCCCGGCGGCAAAGGGTCACCTCGCGAAAAGTCTCCTTGAGGATCCGCGGATCGAGGCCGATCGGGTTCTTGTAGATCTGCCCCGGGGCGACGGTCATCGCCGACGGCTTGCCGTCGGTGATCATGATGATCTGCCGCATGTCTTTCTTCTGCGCCAGCAGCATGCGGCGCGCCAGGCGAAAGCCCTCGGCCGTGTTGGTATGGTAGGGGCCCACCTGTGCCCTGGCGAGCTGTGCCAGAGGAATCTCTTCCGCGCTGTCGTGGAACAACACCACGCGCAGCGAATCCCCGGGATACTGGGTTCGGACCAGGTGTGCGAGGGCGAGGGCGACTTTCTTTGCCGGAGTAAAACGATCCTCGCCGTAGAGGATCATCGAATGCGAACAATCGAGCATCAGCACGGTCGCGCACGACGATCGGTATTCGGATTGATGCACGTGCAGGTCATCGTACTCGAGGTTGATCGGCACACCCAACCCTTCGCGCTGTATCGCCCTCATCAAGGTCGCCGGAACATCCAGGTTGAGCGTATCGCCAAACTCGTATTTCTTCGACGCCGCCTCCGCTTCGACTCCCGTGGCCAGCTCGGCCGTCTCGTGGGCGCCAAAGCTCGATTTGCCGACCGAGCCCAGCAGGTTCTTCAGCGTTTTGTAGCCGAGAAAATCAAGGCCTTTTTGCGTGAGGTCGAACTTGATGGAGCGGGCCGCGCCCTTGCCCAGGCTGCCGGGCCCCGTCAACGGCTGGCCCTCCATGGGCACCTGAGGCGTCTGTTCGGTCCGCAGGTAACCCTCTTCGATGAGCCGGCGCACGATCTCGTCGATCAGCTCGGCCAACTGCCGAGCGCCCTCCTCATCCGGCTCCTCCGCCAGCGCCTGCAACATCTCGGGCGTGACCTGTCCCGTCTCGAGTAGCTGTTGCAGGATCGCTTCCTTCAGCGCCTCGAGACTGTCCAGCGGCTCATCGGCCCCGAATTCACCCCAGAAGGGGTGATAGTACGGGCCGCCGGCAAACCCGCTTTGTAGCAGGAAGTCGGCGAGCTGGTCGAGCAGCTCCTGAAGGTTGATCGACTCCAGAAGGTGACCGGTGTACTTGCTGTACGTCGTGAACCGCATGCGATCCTCAGTCGCTGTACGGCGCCCGGGCGCCGCTACCGCCGCACCTTACCCCAGATTAGCTTACACCTGTCGGGTCCAACAGTTTACGACTCCGCCGTCGCGACAGGCAACAGCGGCACGCGAACTGCGCGCGCTGCGCCGCTGCCGCGTGAAGCCTCGCGAGGGCGAGCGGCCGGAGGAGTATATGAAGAGAGCACGAGAGATCGGCCTGATGGTTCTGACCGCGGCCATGATCTTCTTCGCCTGGCAGAACCTCGACACGGTGGAAGTCTCTTTCCTGTTCTGGCAATTCGACGCCCCCTTGCCGGTGGTCGTTCTTATTCCTCTGCTGGTCGGCCTCATCGTGGGTGCCGTGGGCATGGCAGTGAGCGGCCGGCGACGGCGCGCGGCCAAGGCGGAGAAAGCGGCCGAGGCGCTGCCCTCAGGGGAGTCACTTGGCACCGAAGCGATCAGGGACGAGGAGGAGGTACCACTCTGACCCGGTCCTTCGATGCCTGACAGCGACCGGCCAGGCCTGCGCTTTGCCAAGCTGTCCGGCGCCGGCAACGACTTCATCCTGATCAACGCCAGCGCCGCTAGCCTGCCCGAGGCCGGGGCGCTGGCCCTCGAGCTGTGCGCGCGCCGCACCTCGGTAGGCGCCGACGGCCTCATCCTGGTCGGGCCAAGCGATCGCGCCGACGCCGATGTGCGGGTCCGCTTCTTCAACCCGGATGGCCGAGAGTTCGCCACCTGCGGCAACGGCACGCGCTGCGCCGCCCGCTTTGCCGTGCTCGAGGGGCTAGCCCCGACCGAGATGTTGATCGAGACGCAGGGAAGCGACATCGAAGCCCACGTGTCCGACGACAACGTCCGTCTGCGCTACCGCACCGAGCCCACGCTCCACTTAGATCTCACGGTGAGCGGCCATGACGGACCGACGAGCGGACACCGCGTCGAGATCGGCGATCCCCATTTCGTGATCCAGGCCGAGCGGCTGCCCGAAGGCCCGATCGATGCCACGTGCCGGCCGCTGCGCCACGCGCCCGAGTTGGGCGAGGCCGGCGCCAACGTGAACCTGGTCGAGGTCTTGGATCGCCACCACATTCGCATCCGCACCTTCGAGCGCGGGGTCGAGGCCGAGACGCTGGCCTGCGGCAGCGGCTCGATGTCGTCTGCCGTGGCTTTCTGTGCCGCGGGAGTTCTGGAATCGCCCGTAGAAGTGGAGACGCGCAGCGGCGACGTTCTCGAGGTCCGTTTCCAGAGGCGCCCGGACGGTAGCTTCTTCGGTCTCGAGCTCGACGGTCCCGCCCGGCTCATCTACTACGCCGTGATCCCATCCGCGCTCTAGAACGCGACCTGCGCGCTCATCAGCAGCTGGTGATTGTCCACACCGCCCACCGTCGGTATGACGTAATTCGCCCGCAACTGAGTCGCCCCCGTGGGCCAGATGTTATAGCCCAGCAACACGAGATCCGATTCGCCGGTCACACCATCCGGTGACAAGCTGTCCCAGCGCACCAGAAACTGCGACCACTCCGTTAGCTGGTATCCGCCGGTCAGGTGAAAGCCCGTCGGGTCCGCCGTGGGGCCGGCCGCGAACTCGAGCCGCGCCGCGATGAACTCGCCGGCCAACAGGAAACGGTCGCGCGTCAGCCGGAAGTCGCCGCCCACCAGCGTCTGCTCGCCCTGGAAGTCGGAGAGAAAGCCCCCGCCGAAGTCGGTATCCTCGTCCTCGCTGCGCGCCACGTTGATCGCCAGCTCGAGGCGATCCCCCGGCTTCGTCCCCTTCAGCGCCTTGGGGAAGACGGAGAGCCGAGCCACGTAGAGGAATTCGTTGCTGTCGTTTCGATTCCCGTTGAACTTGTTTCCGTTGAAGATGCCGACGCCGTAGCTCACGACACCATCGGCCACATCACCTCTCAAGCTGGCGCCGATCTGACGGGCGGGCGCCAGAGCGGTGACCACCTGCGATCGCCGGACGAAGTCGAGGGCCCCGGCCCCAGTCAGCAGCTCTCGGCTGAACGGCGCCTTGTAGAGCCCAACGTCGACGACGAGCGCCGGGCTGAACCGGTAGTAGGCTTTGGCGTCGAGGATGGCCGGCGCGGTCGCAAAGTTCGTTTGAAAGAAGTAGCCGAACCCCTGGTCCAGCTCGCCCGACAGGCTCACCCGCATGTTCCCGATGCTGAAGCCGTTGCTGCCGCCGAAGCTGCGCTCGGGCTGGAAGTCCCCCACGAACTGAAACAGCGCGCCGAAGCTCAGATAGGGCTTCTTGAAGTTGGCTATCAGCTCGTCGAGCCGCGGCTCCTGAGCCTGCTGGGCCCGCGCCATCGGTGTAAAGACCGTGCATAGGATCACGAGCGTCAGCGAAAAGACAGGCGCGTGGCACGGGCGGACTCGGGTCATTCGCATTTGCGTTTCCTCCGGATTTGGGCGGATGTTCGGCGCTGAATAAAGAAGGAGTCGACTTCTGGCGCCAGCCCGCCTCCTTGGCCACCCCCGAGGTCGAATCCATATTGCCCACGTCCATGACCAAGAAACGACGTCCCATGAGGGGTCGCCCCAGCGCCGCGACGGTGCGCCGCAGGCTGCTGGCCTGGTACGACGCCAACCGCCGCGATCTTCCCTGGCGCCGCACCCGCGACCCGTACCGCATCTGGGTCGCCGAGACCATGCTGATCCAGACGCAGGTCGAAACGGTGATACCCTATTACGACCGCTTCCTCGGGCGCTTCCCCGATGTACACGCTCTCGCTTCCGCTCATCTCGACGACGTGCTGAAGCTATGGGAGGGGCTCGGGTACTACGCACGCGCTCGCAATCTCCACGACGCTGCGCGCATCGTCGTCGAAGACCATGGTGGCCGCTTGCCGGCCGACGAAACGAGCTTAGGCGAGCTGCCCGGCATCGGCCCCTACACAGCCGCCGCTCTGCTAAGCATCGCCTTCGGGCAGCCGTCGCTCGCCGTGGATGGGAACCTGCGCCGCGTCATCAGTCGCGTCTACGACCTGCGCCACCCCACCCCGGCGCGGCTGCGCGAGCTGGGGGCGCCGTTGCTTGACCGTGAGCGCCCCGGCGACCTCAACCAGGGGCTGATGGATCTGGGCTCAACGCTCTGCACGCCGCGTTCGCCTCGCTGCCGCGAGTGCCCGCTCGAGTCCGTGTGCCTGGCGCGTGCCCGGGGGACAGTCGAAGCGCGGCCCGCCCGGCGAAGAGCGCGGAAGCGGCCACACCATGACATCGCCGTGGGAGTGGTCTGGCGTGGCGAGCAGATCCTCATCGCCAAGCGTCGGCCCCAGGGGCTACTGGGCGGGCTCTGGGAGTTCCCAGGTGGCAAGCCGGAGCCCGGCGAGAGCCTGGAGGCGGCCGTGGTCCGCGAGGTCGCCGAAGAGCTGGGGATCGAGGTCACCCCGGGCCGAAAGATCGCCAGCGTCGACCACGCTTACAGCCATTTCGAGATCACGATGCACGCGTTCCACTGCCGTTATCGGTCCGGAACGCCCCGACCGTTGGGCTGTCAGGAATATGCGTGGGTGAAGCCGGGCGAGCTGGACCGTTACGCGTTTCCTGCCGCCAACCGCCGGGTGCTGGAGCGATTGTCGACTTCCATCGCCCCTTCACGGTCGGAGTGATCTTCGGACCGGACCTCCCTGCCGGGTAACCGACCTGCGAGAGCCGCTCGCGCTGTTTCGCGGGCATGGCCCCTCCGGGCGCCACCGCAACCCCAGCGGCTGTTGCGTTCACGCCATACCCGTGGGTCGGGGGCTCATCGACCTTGGAGGGCTGTAACTTGACCACTGAACGGGCCGGGATTGGCTTGTCGGGATCGTTCACCCTCGGCGCTGGGCGGGGCCAAAAACTGGTCCCAGCCTCATCGTCTCGGCGGCGGCGCACCGGTTCGCGGGCGCCCGTTCGCCGGCATGATTCCTGCCCTTCCCTTAGTGTACGCTCAAGCCGTAGGACCGCGGACTTCGGCCAGCGATCGAGTCTGGCGTTCGAGATTGGGCTGCGATGACCGGACACGATCTTTACAACGCTTTGCGTGAGGCCTCGATCGCTCAGCACGCCAAGCCTCCCGAGCTGGAGGACATCGACCCGCGCGCTCTGTCTCCGTTTCAGCGCGCTTTGGTCGCCATCGATGGAACCGTCACCACCTTTCTGCAAGCGTACACACTGGAGCATATTGCAGTTCGGCGTATCTCCCAGCAGAGCGTGGCTCTGGCAGGAGAGGATCGCTGGCTCGAGGCGCCGGCAGGCACGAAGGTTGTGAGACGCGAGGTGGTGATCGAGGGATCATCGAGCCACACCCTCTATCTTTACGCCTGCTCGCAAATCGTGATCGGCCGTCTTCCCAAGGCCGTTCGGCTTGGACTCGAGGTGGAGGGCGAAGGGCTCGGTCGCCTGCTGAACGCCGATCGGATGGAGACCCGCCGCGAGCTGCTGTGGTACGGAAGCGAACATGCGCCGGACCTGCCGAAGCAGCTGCGGGAGCGAACGGGTCCGGACTTCTTTACCCGGGCGTATCGGATTATCAGTGGCGGGAAACCGATCATGATGATGACCGAGCGGATCCCGGCCGATCTCGAGCCCGCACCTGCCACAAGCTGAACGATCGACGCCGGCGAGGTGCTAAGGGTTGCCCCGCCAGCAGCTGAAGGAGCCTTGATGGACACGATTTACCTGGACCCTTTCATCGAGACACTGGGCCGCGACGCCCTGGAGCAGATCCAGCTGAAACGGCTACAAATGATGCTGGGGCCCGTGCTGCGGGACAACAAGTTCTTCCGCCAGCGGCTCAGCGCGGCCGGGCTTCGATCGCCGTCCGATCTCCGCTCAATGGTTGATCTGCGGCGACTGCCCTTCACGACCAAGGCGGAACTCTCGAGCGATCAAGCCGAGCACGCTCCTTATGGATCCAACCTCACGTTTCCGCGGGAAGCCTACACTCGCATCCATCAGACGTCGGGAACGACGGGTGACCCGCTGCGTTGGCTGGACACGGATGAGAGTTGGGCCTGGTGGGCGCGCTGCTGGGCGACGGTCTATCGCGCCGCCGGCGTGACCCCCAGGGACCGAATCTTCTTCGCGTTTTCTTTTGGCCCCTTCATCGGTTTCTGGAGCGCCTACGAGGGCGCCCGGCTGATCGGCGCGCTGGCCGTCCCGGGTGGCGGGATGTCGTCTTATCAACGCGCCAAGGCGATACTCGAGCATGACATCTCCACCCTCGTCTGCACGCCGACCTACGCACTGCACCTGGCGGAAACGGCCGAGCAAGAGGGCATCGACCTGGCGAGCTCCAACGTCAACATCACCATTCACGCCGGCGAGCCGGGCGCCAGCGTCCCTGCCACAAAGAACCGTATCGAGACGGCTTGGGGCGCACGCTGCTACGATCACGCCGGCGCCACCGAGATGGGGGCCTGGGGCTTCGAGTGCCAGGCCCAGGCCGGTCTCCACGTCAACGAAGGAGAGTTCATCTGCGAGATCGTCGATCCCGAAACCGGGCAACCCACCGATGACGGCGAACTGGTCCTGACCAACCTGGGCCGAGTCGGCATGCCGCTCATCCGCTATCGCACGGGAGATCGGGTCCGCGTCAAGAAGGGCGCCTGCGAATGCGGGCGCACTTTCCTGCAACTCGACGGCGGCATCATTGGGCGGATCGATGACGTGCTAATCGTGCGGGGGATCAACGTGTTTCCCAGCGCCATCGAGAATATCGTTCGCCGCTTTCCGGAAGTCGGCGAGTTCGCAGTGGACGTCTATCGGCGTAAGGAGCTCGATGAGTTGCAGATCCGCATCGAGGCCAAGAGCGGCGATCCCGATGCACTCACATCGGCGATCACCAACGAAATCCGCAATGGCTTAGGGCTACGCGCCGGCGTCGATCTGGTGCCCCATGGCACTCTACCGCGCTTCGATCTGAAGGCCAGGCGCTTCACCGATCACCGGCGCGCGCCGAATCGCTCGAGTACGAAATGACAGAGGGGCAGAGCTCATGGTCATCGTGATGAAGCCAGAGGCAACCGAGGCGGACATCAAATACGTCATTCGGCGTGCCACCAGCCTCGGACTCAAGACCCATGTGTCCCAGCAGAACGGCAGCACACTGATCGGCTTGCTCGGCGACCTGCGCGGTCTCGACCTCGAGGTGCTGGCGGGACTGCGCGGCGTCGAGCGAGTCAGCGCCATGACGCGTCCCTACCGCCTGGCTTCCATAGAGTTCAAGCCAGAGCCGACGGTCGTCAAGATCCGGGACTGTGTCGTCGGGGGCGAGCGCGTTGTCGTCGCGGCCGGCCCCTGTTCGGTGGAGACGCGCGAGCGATTGAACGCCGCGGCGACCTGCGTCCGGGAGGCGGGCGGCTCGATGTTGAGAGGCGGCGCCTTCAAACCTCGCAGCTCGCCATATTCCTTCCAGGGCCTGGCCGAGGAAGGTCTCAAGCTGCTGGCCGACGCGCGGGAAGCGACCGGGCTCCCGATCGTCACCGAGGTGCTCTCGTCCGAGCAGGTGCCGCTGGTGACCCGCTACGCCGACGTGCTGCAAGTCGGCGCACGCAACATGCAGAATTTCGCCTTGCTCCATGCGGTCGGTGAAGCCGGAATCCCAGTGTTGCTCAAGCGTGGAATGATGTCGACCATCGAAGAGCTGCTGCTCAGCGCCGAGTACGTGCTCTCGCACGGCAACCCCAACGTGATACTTTGCGAGCGCGGGATCCGCACCTTCGAGACCTACACGAGAAACACTCTCGACATCAACGCGGTGCCCGCCCTAAAAGAACTCACGCATCTGCCGGTGATCGTCGACCCCAGCCACGCGACCGGGAAAGCCAGTCTGGTTACAGCGGTCAGCAAGGCGGCCGTGGCCGCCGGCGCCGACGGCCTGCTGGTCGAGGTTCACCCCGATCGCGAGAACGCCTGGTCCGATGGCTTTCAAAGCCTCACGCCTCAGGAGTTCCACACGCTGATGGAGGAAGTCAAAAAGGTCGCCGCCGCCGTGGGCCGTACTCTCTGAGCGCCAGCGCCGCGCTCGGCCGAACACACCCGACCCTGGCTGCGCGAGCCTAGCAGAGCCGTTCCACCATGGACCTGGTCGTTTTTCCCAGCCGCCCCCTGCGTGGCGAAGTGAGTCTGCCCGGCGACAAGTCGCTCTCACACCGCGCCGCGCTGTTCGGCGCCTTGGCAGAAGGAGACAGCCGACTCGAGAACTTCCTGGTGGCCGGCGTCACCCGCACCATGCTGAACGGTCTCAGCGCGCTGGGCGTCGGCTGGGAGCTCGACGACACAACGCTGACGGTTGCCGGGCTCGGGATCGATGGGCTGTTGGCACCCAAGGCTCTACTCGATTGCGGCAATTCGGCCACCACGCTGCGCCTGCTGACCGGCGCGCTGGCCGCCGCCGGGCTCCCTGCGGCTCTGGGTGGGTCGCCGGGCCTTCAGCGGCGCCCCATGAACCGCATCGTCGAGCCCTTGCGAGCCATGGGCGTGAGCATCGAGGCCTCGAAGGGCGGTCGTGCCCCCCTGACCCTGTCGCCTCGTCCCGCACAGCAACGGCTCCGCGCTCTGCGCTATGAGCTGCCGGTGGCCAGCGCTCAGGTGCAGACGGCTTTACTCCTGGCGGGTCTGGCTGCGGACGGGCCCACAACCCTGACCATTCCGGGTCCCTGTCGCGATCACACGCAGCGGCTTTTGACCAGCATGGGCTTGACGATCGAGACGCGGTCCGTCGGCGAGCACGGCGCTCATACGGTCACACTCGAGCCTCCCTCGCGTCCCTTACGACCGTTGAGCTTCGTCTTGCCCGGAGATTTTTCGACTGCCGCCTTCTTGATCGTGGGCGCACTGATCACGCCCGGCTCCGACATCACGCTGCGAAACGTCGGACTCAACCCCACACGCACCGGCTTGCTCGACGCATTCAGTCAAATGGGCGCGTCGATCAGCGTGACGCGGAAGGGCGAACGCCAGGGCGAGCCGTTCGGCGACCTCAACGTGCTCCACAGCCCGCTGCGCGGCACGGCGGTCGAAGGCCCGCTGGTCGTACGCATGATCGATGAATTCCCGGCCTTCGCCATCGCGGCCGCCCACGCCGACGGGGCTACCGTGGTTCGAGACGCCAGGGAGCTTCGCCTCAAGGAATCGGACCGAATCAATTCCCTGGTCCGAGGGCTCGGCGGCCTGGGGGTCAAGGTTCAGGAGCGCGACGACGGCTTCGAGCTGCGTGGGGGGCAAGCGGCGGCAGGCGGTGTGGCGCGGCCGAACAGCGATCATCGACTGGCGATGGCCTTCGCGACCTCCGGTTTGGCCGCTCGCAACCCGATCACCGTCCGGGACGCCGAGATCATCGACGAGTCATTCCCCGGCTTCGCAGAAACCTTGCGGTCGCTGGGCAGCGACGTTCAGGTTGCGAATTGAGCGTCCCTCGAGCCGATCACGAGAGGTCGTCAGTCGCCGGCGCGTCTGGCCAACACGCTCCGGACCTCGACACGAGGCGACAGGAACCTGGGCACGAACTGAGTTTGCAACACGACGATTTTGCGCTCGGCCTGATTGGGTGGCCGCTGGACCATAGCTTTTCACCCGCCCTGCACGTGGCCGCCCTCCGCGCCGCCGGTCTGCCCGGCTCGTTCCGCCTCTTCCCCGTGCCCCGCGGAGAAGCCGGCGAGCGCGAGATCGAGCGACTGCTGGAAGGGATGCGACGCGGAGAGATCCAGGGGCTCAACGTGACGATCCCGCACAAGCAGACTGTCATGCGCATGCTGGACGCGCTGACGCCCGAGGCGCGTGCCGTGGGCGCGGTGAACACAATCGCCATGGACGGCGGCCGTCTGCTGGGCGACAACACCGACGCGCCCGGATTCCTGGCCGACCTACAGCGTTCGTTCGCTCTGCGCCCCGAATCGGCGATCGTGCTGGGCGCAGGCGGATCCGCCCGAGCCGTCGTCTTCGCCCTCGCCCGCCAAGGCTGGCGCGTGCATGTGGCCGCGCGCCGGCGCGACCGGGCCCGGCGTTTGGCGGATGATCTGAGCGGGCTCGGCGGGCCGATTTCGCCCGCTCCGCTGAGCGTCGCCGGTCTGGCGGCGGTCGCCCCCGGGTGCGGTTTGATCGTCAACTGCACGCCGGTGGGGATGGCGCCGAACGTGACCGCCACGCCGTGGCCAAAAGACGTTCCGTTGCCGGAACGGGCGGCGGTCTACGACCTGGTCTACAACCCGCGCGAGACAGCGCTGGTGCGCGAAGCCCGGGCGCGCGGGTTGCTCGCGGTCACCGGGATTGGGATGTTGATCGAGCAGGCGGCGCTCTCGTTCGAGCGCTGGACGGGCCGCCCGGCCTCGCGCGAGGCCATGGGGGCGGCAGTCCCGACGTGAGCCACGCGTAAGATGACACAGACTCTCAAAGCCGCGAGCACACGCCCATGGCGCTGCGTTTCTTAACCGCCGGTGAATCCCACGGCCCGGGGCTGGTCGCCATCCTCGAGGGGCTGCCTGCCGGGCTGCGGTTGGCGGAGGAGGTGATCGACCGCGACTTGGCGCGGCGCCAGAAGGGCTACGGCGCCGGCCCGCGGATGAAGATCGAGCGAGATCACGCGCGGATCCTCAGTGGGCTGCTGGAAGGCGTGACGATCGGCGCACCGCTCGCCCTGTTGATCGAGAACCGCGACCATGAGAGATGGCGTGGCCGACCCATCGCAGCTTTTAGCGCACCACGTCCGGGCCACGCCGACCTTACTGGGGCGCTCAAATACGGGTACCGGGACCTGAGGCCCGCACTCGAGAGGGCATCGGCGCGCGAGACCGCCGCCCGGGTGGCGGTGGGAGCGGTTTGTCGTCATCTGCTGGAGCAGTTCGGCATCGAGGTCGGAGGGTATGTGACGGCGATCGGTCAGGTCTCGGCCGATCTCACCGAGATTCCCATCGAACGGCGTGCGGCGCTGGCGGAGGAGAGCGAGGTGCGCTGTCCCGACCCTGAAGCCAGCGCGAGCATGAGCGATCATATTCTCCAGACCATGAAGAACCGCGACACCGCCGGCGGGATCATCGAGGTGGTCGCGCTGAACCTTCCTCCCGGTCTGGGATCGCATGTGCACTGGGATCGGCGACTGGACGCGCGCCTTGGCGCCGCGGTCCTCAGCATCCAGGCGATGAAGGGCGTCGAGATCGGGCCGGCCTTCGAGAACGCTCGCCTGCCCGGCACGCGAGTCCACGACGCGATCCAACTGGAGGACGACAAGCTCATACGCCCCACGACGCGAAGCGGCGGCCTGGAAGGTGGGATCACCACCGGCCAGCCGCTGGTCCTACGCGCGGCGATGAAGCCGATCGCCACGACTTTGACGCCGCAGCAGACGGTGAACCTGGCCCGTGGAGAGGAGGTGCCGACGAACTACGAGCGCTCGGACTTCTGCCCGGTGCCGCGCGCTGTGGTCATCGTGGAAGCGATGGTCGCCTTTGTGCTGGCCGACGCGCTGCTTGAGAAACTGGGCGGCGATTCTCTGGATGAGATTCGACCACGATTCGAGGCCCTGCGCAAAGCGAGTCTCCACGACCTGGTGCTCGACGACGCCGAGCATCTCTTCTGGCCGGAAGAGTGAGCCCTCCCCGTTCAACATCTTGGACGAACACTTGACCACGGATCGAACAGCCCCTGCACCTGACGCCGCCGGATCGCGGTTCTTTATCTACGGACCGCCCGGAGCGGGAAAGAGCACGTTGGGCCGCTCGCTGGCGCGGAGCCTCGACCTGTCCTACGCGGACCTCGATGCCGAGATCGAAGCCGCGGCGGGCCTGACGATCCCCGAGATCTTCGCCTCGGAGGGCGAGGGCGGCTTCCGGGCGCAGGAGCGTGCCGCGCTCGGAAAGGTCCTGGCGCGAGGGTCCACGGTCGTCGCTCTGGGTGCGGGCGCCCTCCTCGACCGTGAGAACCGCGCCAAAGCCGAGGCCACCGGCGTCGTTCTCTGCCTGACCGCGCGCCCCGAGACGCTGCTCTCGCGCCTGCGCTCCGCCGAGGCACAGCGTCCACTGCTGGCCGGCGACGACACGAGTCGCCTGACGGCGTTGCTGGCCCAACGCGCCGATCACTACGCCTCTTTTAGCTTACACCTCGACACGAACTCTCTCGAGCCGGCTCGGGCCGTCCGGGAAGCGCAGACCCAGCTGGGCGCCTTCCGCGTGCGTGGCATGGGTGAGGGGTACGACGTGCGCGTGGTCCCCGGGGGTCTGCAGCATCTGGGGCAAGAGCTGCGCCTGCGAGGACTGCAGGGACCCATCGGCCTGGTCAGCGACGAGAACGTGGCGGCGCTCTACGCGCGCGCAGTGACCGAGGGGCTGCGGCGCCACGGGTACGAAGTTGCCCACGTCATCTTTCCGCCGGGCGAGTCAGAGAAGACGGTGGCGACGCTCCAGCGCATCTGGAGCGAGCTGTTGGCGGCGGGGATCGAGCGGGGCAGCACCGTGCTGGCATTGGGTGGTGGGGTCGTCGGCGACCTGGCCGGATTCGCCAGCGCCACTCTGCTGCGGGGTGTGAGGTGGGTCGCCGCGCCGACGTCGCTGCTGGCCATGGTCGACGCGAGCTTGGGAGGCAAGACGGGTGCCGACCTCCCGGATGGCAAGAACCTGATCGGCGCCTTTCACCCGCCCAGCCTGGTGTTGGCCGATCCCGGCGCGTTGGCAACCTTGCCCGAGCCCGAGTTGCGCTCCGGGCTCGCCGAGGTCGTCAAGCACGGCCTGATCGACGATCCGGACCTCTTCCAGATGTGCGCCACCGGCATTGACACGCTCCGGCGCGACTGGTCCGCCGTAGTCGGCCGCGCGATGGCGATCAAGATACGCATCATCGAGGAGGACCCGTTCGAGAGAGGGCCGCGCGCCGCGCTCAACCTCGGGCACACGGTCGGGCACGCCGTCGCGAATGCGTCCGCGTTTCGCCTGCGCCACGGCGAGGCGATCGCCATCGGTCTTGTCGCCGAGGCGCGCCTGGCCGAGCGGTTGAGCCTTGCGGAACCCGGTCTGGCGAAATCGATCGCCCGTGTGCTCGACGGCCTGGGGCTGCCGACGGAGATTCCGCCGAACCTGGATCGTCAGTCGATCTTGAACGCCATGCGAGTCGACAAGAAGAAGCGCCAGGGTATCGTTCGCTTCGCCTTGCCACGCCTTGTCGGGCAGGTGCAGGTGGGCGTCACGCTGGACCGGCTCGAGTTGGCGCTCTGAGCTCGAGGAGCTGCGATGCAACCGATACTCGTTTTGCACGGACCCAACTTGAACTTGCTCGGCCAGCGCGAGACCGACCTCTACGGCTCGCTGACCCTGGCCGAGCTCGATCAGCGGCTCGAGTCCGCGGGGCGCGAGCTCGAGCTCGAGGTCCGCTCCCTCCAGTCCAACAGCGAGGGCGCGCTGATCGACGCTCTACACCAAGCTCGAGACTGGGCTGCCGGTGTCGTTTTCAACCCTGGCGCCTACACGCATACTTCGATCGCCCTCCGCGACGCGGTGGCCGCGATCTCGATTCCCGTCGTCGAGGTACATCTCACGAACATCCAGGCTCGGGAACGAGTCCGTCACCGATCCTGGATCGCGCCCGTCTGCATCGGCTCCATCGCGGGCTTTGGCTGGCGCTCGTACCTGCTGGGCCTTCAAGCTCTCGCGGCGATCTTGGCCGAAAGCTGAGCGACAAGGCGGCGTGCTACCCCGCACACGGCGCCCGCAAGCCGTCCGATCGCGGCCTCAGCTACGCAGGCTGCGGCCGAGCGCGGCGCCGAAGATCAGCAAGAGCGGCGCGGTAAAGGACCCCGGGTAATAGCCCCACTCGATCAGGCTGATCAGCAGGTGACCGACGCCGTTCACGATCTCCACAATCGCAAAGAACTTGGCCAGCCTTAGCGCCCAGCCGCGGCCGTGGGCGACCGACGGGATTAAAGAAGCCAGGAGCAGGAACAACCCGAGGTGCAGGAGCACGAAAAACTCCCGCGCCAGGGAATAGAGGGGAAAAAACGAGTGGAAACCGCCGACAAAGTCCTCGAACCCGTGCAGAAACTGCGCGACGATGAGGGCGGGGTAGAGGTGTCGGCCCGTCGATAAGTGGTGGTGGTGGACCGCTAGATCTCCTGCGGCCACTGCGAGCCTCCCAGGCCACCGCCGTGCGCGGGACGCGGACGATCCTTGCGCCGCGAGTAGCCGCCCGACTCGTTTCGGCTGATCCTGCGTTTGGCCACCAGGCCTTCCAGCACCAGCTCGCTGGCGACGACCAGGCCAGCCGTCTGTTCGACGGCCTCGTCGGCCGCCGCCGCGGTGCGCGCCAGCTCCACCAGGCCGGGCACCGTGCTGAACCCCTTGAGACAAGCTTCGGCGCTGGAGAGCTCCGCGACCTGCAGGGCGCCCCCGGTGTCGAAGTACTCGACGATCGGTCCGGCATCCTCTTCGATGAAGTACTCGTCGAAAGTCGCCCCGGCCGCACGGGAGATGAGGTCGCGGGCGATCTTGGCGCCGCCTTCCAGCTCGCCTTCGTATTCCAGCTCCAGCTTGCCGGTGATCGATGGCAGCGACGCGTAGATATCCGCCAGCCAGGGGATGACCAGGCTCTCGTTGTTGGCGATGGCGCGGCGCTCCGCGTTCGATACCACGGTCTCGATCACCGTGATCGGCAGCCGCTGCGATACCCCGGAGCGCCGGTCGATGCGTTGGTCCTCGCGCGCCTCGAAGGCGATGCGCTCGACCAGCCCCTGGATCATCCGCGGGACCTGGACCGGCCGGCCGCCGCGTTGGGTCCAGGCCTCCTGCTCGGTGATCGCCACGCCGTGCTCGATATCGCGCGGGTAGTGTGTCATGATCTCGGCGCCGATCCGGTCCTTCAACGGCGTGATGATCTTCCCACGCGCCGTGTAGTCCTCCGGGTTCGCCGTGAAGACGAGTTGCACGTCGAGGGCCAGGCGGATCGGGTAGCCTTTGATCTGAACGTCACCTTCCTGCATGATGTTGAACAGACCGACCTGAATCTTGCCTGCCAGATCCGGCAGCTCGTTGATCGCGAAGATGCCGCGGTTCGCTCGGGGCAACAGCCCGTGGTGAATGGTCAGCTCGTCCGACAGCACGTGGCCACCGCGCGCCGCGCGGATCGGATCCACGTCACCGATGATATCGGCGATCGTCACGTCCGGCGTCGCCAGCTTCTCCACGTAACGTTGATCGCGGGGCACCCAGTCGATGGGGGTGTCATCGCCCGACTCCTCGACCTTCAGACGACCGTACTTGCTGATCGGCTGGAAGGGGTCGTCGTTCACTTCTGATCCGGCGATGATCGGGATCT
>CAYGCC010000371.1:0-2914 GCA_964348165.1 uncultured Gemmatimonadota bacterium
GGGGCAGGTCAAGTGTCCCACGAGCTTTCGGGGCTGCGGCTGGACGAGTTCTGGACCGCGGCGGGGTTCGGGATCCGGTTCCTGCTTTTCCGCGACGAGGGGCTCAATCTGCGGGCCGATTGGGCGTTTGGGCAGAACTCATCGGGGTTCTACCTGGGCATCGGAGAGGCGTTCTGAAGCGGCTTGCGGGGCGGGTGCTGACCCTGGGCTGCCGCTAGTGCACGCGGCTTTCAACTGCTCCTCGGCTTTCGAGCCCAGGCCGCCGATGTAGCGCAGGCCGATTTGCAAAGCTATCCGCGGCGCAAGAGTGCCGTCAGCTCCGCGCGGACTCCCTGGACCTGTGGCAGTAAGCTGGGCTCCGGGTCAGGGCGCAGCACGAGATAGTGACGGTAGGCACGTATCGCGGCCTCCCGACCGCCGGCCAAGGCTGCCGCTTTGGCTTCCTCGAGCAGATAGGAGGACAGGAAACGGGGAAGGCTTTGGTAGGTGTACCGCCGGGAAGCTGCCAGCGCGTCGGCGTACTCGCCGTACCACCGGCGCAAACGCGCGACCACCAGATTCGCATAATAGGCCTCCGGCGGCGATCTCGGCGCACGTTTCATCAACGTGTCCAGGCTGTCCAGAGCAGGATGCTCGTCCTCAACGCTCGCGCTGACAGATTCGAGAATCGCAGCCAGGATGGCGGCGCACACCTGGGCCCTGAATACAAGGTACGGTGGATCCTCGCCTGCTGAGAAACTACGCAGCCGCTCGATCGCACCAGGCGCCGATTCGATTTCGCCACGCCAGAGTCGCCACTGCGTAACTGCACATATCGCATGACGCTGATTCCAGCGCGTCGCAGAGTCCTGCGCCAGCGGCCGATCTGCATAGGCCTCGAGCTCCTCGGCGGCACGGCGAGCGACGGCCGTATCTCCGTCCCAGTACAGAGCGTCATAGATTGGGTGCCGGTAGTACTCGCTACCCGCTCCCGCTACCCCAGCCAGCCCCTCCCCCAGTCGCGCCGCTTCTTCGGGACGACCGCGGTTCAGGGCATAGGCACGCAGCAGATTGAGCGAGTTCAGGTGTTCACGTTCGCCGTGGCTCGCCGGAACGAGCAGCGGGACGGCACGCTCCGCGTCTTGAAGTCCGACGCCATCGAACTGGCTCATCTGTATGATCATATGCAGGCTTGTCGCGTTCAGCTCATCGAAGCGGAGGCGTAGCGAGTCGAGAGCGGCGGTGTCGCCCACCGCCGTCCACATTCGCCAGCGCACGTAGTCGGCGAACTCGGCCTCGCGCTTCATCTCCAGGAAGCGGGCACCGTACAGCCTGACTGCAGCCGTATCACCTTCCACCGCCGCCAGCTCCAGCAGGTGCTGGAGAGGACCCGCAAACATCGGATCCAGCTCGATGGCTCTTCGGAACGCCGCTGCGGCGCGCTCGCCTGGCGTAGCTTGGCCGAGATAGTCGCCCGCATGAAAGAGCTGATCACCGTAGATATACCAGGCCTCGGGCCGATCGGGGGCCAGTTCGATCAGCCGCGACCGATGCTCGAGACTCTCCGTACTGTACCTGTAGACCTCGTCGGGGTAGCCCGAGCCCGTGTACACCAGCAGCTGCGTTCGATCACGCTCGCTCAACCGATCACGCTGCGCCCAGGCAGCCCGCACACCTCGTTGCGAGTACTCCCCGCTTGCGCCGGCCCAGCCGACGGCGTCCACCACGTACAGTCCCGCAAGCGCGAAGGTGGAATCGAGCTGGAGCGCCCGGTCAAAGTGGTGGACCGCCTCGAGATAACGGCCGCGCCGTTGGGCGGACTGGCCAGCGAGGTAAGCACGCACGGCTGGCAGCGATGCGCTGGTCAACACGGAGAGGCGCTGACGGTCCTCGCCGGCATCGAGGCCGAGCAACTCGACGGTCAACCGATCGATTAGGGAGAGCAGGCTATCGGCGGGGCCTTCCACGGTAACCCGCGCTCGCTCCTCCCCGCCCCTCGCCTCCACCAACCAGGCACTCAAGACGAGTCGGCTGGGCGCCGACACCACTCCACCGTGAAGGAGCCGGCCTGCCTGAAGCTCCCGTGCGACCGCCAGCGTCCGGTCCAACGATAGATCCCCGCCTGACTCTTCCGTCATCCGCCGCCAGGCGCTCAGAGCTGTCCGCGGATCGACGGCGCGGGGGCCGACCTCACCCGTCAGTTTGGCCGCGAGCAAGTCGACCATCCCCTCGCCGAGGTAGTCGGCCTCCGAAGCGGACCCGGTCACCCGGAAGGGCACAACGGCGACGACGCCCGGGTCGAGTACTTCGGCATCCGCACCCACGTCGCTGAACCACAGCGCGCGGGCGACGGCAACGGCAAGGACCAATGCGGGTAATGCGATGGCCCAACGCCAGAAGCGGGGCCGACGCGTTCGACCGCCCGGAGGCAGTGGACCAGGCGCAGCCTGCAAGTCGGCGCCCAGGTCCTCAGCCAGCGCCCTCGGGTGTTCGATCACCCCCGCCGGCTCCGGCTCGCTTCGCAGACGCTCGACCAGGGCCAGCAACTCCGCATCGGGCTCGATTCCCAGCTCCTTCTTCAACAGGCTCTCATGTTCTTGTGCAAACTGAATCGCGTTGGCCCGATCGCCCGCCGCTGCAAGCGCCTGCATGAGGCGAAGCGCGATCCGCGTGTTGTACGGATCGACGATCACCAACCGCCACCACCAGTCGACCGCCCTCCGGTGATCCCCGGCGTCCTCTGCTCTCTCGGCCAGGACTTCGACCGCTCGCTCGTATGACGCCGCGAGCCGGCGCCGCTCCGATTCAGCCCAACCCTCGAACTCGCGGCAACCGCTGAGATAGAAACCTTCCAAGAACGGGCCGCCGTAATGCTCGGTGGCCGTTTCTTCCTCGCCCGCTTCGAGCGCTTCCTCGAATGCCGCCACGTCCGACC
>CAYGCC010000372.1:0-2458 GCA_964348165.1 uncultured Gemmatimonadota bacterium
CGCGCGTACGGTTCCTGACCAGGGGTTCCGCCCGGGATGATCCGGGGCAGCCAGGCCAGGAGGGCGGCGACGCTCGCCAGGGCGGCGCCGATCCACCAGAATCTCTCGAGAATGCGCATGTGTCTTTTTCTCCTCGTGCCACAGCCGGTACTACCCCAGAATCAGCAAAAAGCTCCCGCGGTAGCGTACTGCGGCGCGCGCCGTTCTCACGACCGTCCGGCGCGCCCGGTCCGATACGGCTTGCCCGGCCGACCGCGGCTGGCTTATGCATTGCGGCCTCCCGCCGCGCTGGCGGGGTGGATTCCCAGCCTTTAGGCGCAGCCGAACCGGAGGAGCTGGCGTAGCGGTGCCCGAATCGAGCAGCCGTGCGGAAGTCACGATCATCACGGCAACGCACAACCGGGCAGCGGTCCTTCCGGGGGCGATCCGTTCGGTCCTCAGCCAGGATCTACAGGCCTTCGAATACCTGATCGTGGACGACGGCAGCGCCGACCAGACGCGCGAGGCCGTTCGGCCGTTCCTGGCCGACCCGCGGCTGCGCTACCTGCGGACACCGAACCGGGGCCAGCCGCAGGCGCTCAACCTCGGGTTGCGGCACGCGGCGGCCGAGGTCGTCGGGTTTCTCGACTCGGACGATGAGCTTAAGCCCGACCATCTCTCGCGGCTCAGCCACGAGCTGAGCGGGGAGCGCTACGATTTTCTGTTGGGCAGCTTCGAGCTGATCGTCCCGGACGATGGACCCGAGCCGCTGGTCACCGACTTCTACAACCGAGACAGAAGGATCCCGGTGCGTGAGATCGAGTGCATCACCGGCGTGCTGTTCGGCAGGCGCGAGGTGTTTCGGGCGCTCGGCGGCTTCCGGGACACCGTGTTCAGCGACACGGATCTCTTCCAGCGCTTGCGGGAAGCGGGTTATCGCTGGAAGCGCGTTGAGGTCCCCACCTACCGCTACTTCTTCGGCCGCTGCGACGACAGCCTCGCCATCACTGAATCTGAAGGTGCTTAGCCGCCACTCCGCCCACCGCGTCGAGCCACGACGGCGGACTCGAGGAACTCGTTGACTTTCTTGCCGGCCCGGTAGTGCCGAAGAAGGAACGCGGCCAGGTCGTCCCGCAGCAGTAGGCGCGGATCATCGTACTCGACGAAATAGTAGAACTGCTTGTTGGCGATCAAGGGGAAACGGTGGACTGCGGCGGCAAATTCCTTTGGCAGCCGCTTATTCTTCTCCCCCTGCAGCTCGCCGAACAGCTGGCGAAAGGCCTTGCTCTCGAGAGCCCGGGTCAGCGTGGCGCCATCTCGCAGGATGGTCCGCCGGATCCTCAACAGCGTCTGTTTGTCGGGCTGGTAGGTACCGCCACCTAACCCGATACCTTTCGCATCGAAGCGAAAGAACATGCCCGGATATGTCATGTCTTTACGTCCGCCGCGACTGATCACGGCGGCGACGTGAGTCTTGTAGGGTGTCTTGTCTGGCGAGAAACGAAGGTCCCGGGCTATGCGGAAAGTAGCGTCCTTCGGCTCGATCGCGATATTGCGATCGATCAGGCTGATCCGATCGATCATCTCCGCCACGAAAGCGTTGAACGGCTCCTTCACGTGACGTTCGTAGTCGCGCTTGTGGGCGTGGAACCAATCACGTGAGTTGTTACGGGCCAGCCGCTGGAAGAAACTGATGAACTCCGACGAGAAGTACGTCATGGCTCGCTCCAGCCTTTCGGATTGCCCATTGTCGACCATGAAGCGATATAGTAATTGTCGACCATCAAGCGATCTAGTAATTGGGGCAGACGAAGAGGCCTAGATGCCGAGAAGCGTCTGGCCGACTGGATGTGGGATCCTCAGATCGGCCGGTGAAGGAACATGCAACCTGTCGGCGGGAGAGCAACTTGCTTCGCCTTCACCACCGCTCTACAGCACGGACGCTCTGCGGCTTCATAGCAGGTGTCGTGACCGCTCAGCTGGGTGCGCGGCGCGCAGCAAAGACCTTACGACGACTGTGGAGGTACGGGTCGAGAACTGCGGCCGACTTCCCGGTCACCGTGCAGGCCGTGCGCAGCGTCGCCGTCGTCGATTTCGAGCGAACAGTGAATGGCAATCTCAGCAGCCGCTTCTTGGTCAGCCACGCCGTACTTGGAACCGGGCCGGTGCGCTTCCTCGTTTTGAAGGGGGTGGGTCGATTCCGCCAGAGCCACCGCACGCGGGAAAAGCCCCGCGTTCCCGAGGGAGGCCTGGTGGTCATCACGCTGCAGGCAAGCTTGCCGGCGAGAATGATCGTCGTGCACAACCGGCGACCCGGGGCTGACCGGCCAGCTCCCCGCCCTAACAACTGAAACCGGCCAAAGAAAGGACAACGGTGCGCATTCGATCCCGCCGAACAAGTCTCGTGAGCGCGCGGACGCTGGGCCTTGGCCTCACCGCTCTCTTCGCTGCCACCGCTGCAGCCAGCCCGGTGCAGACA
>CAYGCC010000373.1:0-6490 GCA_964348165.1 uncultured Gemmatimonadota bacterium
GCGACGGCGTCGAGCTCACGGACCTCGAGTCGAAGAAGCAACAGTGCGCGTTGCTGCTTTTTCTCGCGATGGAAGGCCCCGTTTCACGCGACCGCCTGCTGGCGCTCTTCTGGCCCGAGCGCAGCCAAGAGAAGGCCCGCCACTCGCTCTCCCAAGCCCTTTATGGCCTGCGTCGCGAGCTCGGCGAAGGATGTGTGCGCTCGCGGGGCGATCAACTGGACGCCTCGTGTGACGCGATCCGCATCGACGCGCTGGAACTCGAAGCCGCGGCAGAGCGAGAGGATTGGGGCGAGGTCATTGCACTCTACAAGGGACCATTCCTCGAACAGTATTCGCTGCCCGGCGCGCCGGAGTTCGAGGAGTGGTGCTCGCGCACCCGGGTGCGGCTGGCCCGCACGGCACACCAGGCTTTCTCCAAGTCGGTCGAGGGCCAGGTTGCCGCCGGCGACCTCCAGGCCGCTCTGACCGCCGCCTGGCGCTGGGCCACGCTGGAGCCTCTCGAGGACGAGGCGCAGCACGCCCTGATCGCTTTGCTGGCCCGAACCGGCGATCGGGCCGCCGCGCTGGATCACTACGAGACGTACAGCGCCCGGCTGGCCCGGGAGCTCGAAGTGGAGCCGCTGGAGGAGACGGTGGCGCTGGTGGAGCGGATTCGTTCGGGCGAGGCGCCCGAGTTTCAGCCGTTGGCCGCCGAAAAGCGGCGGGCGGACGTTGCTTCCGCCGAGAAACTCAGCGCTCCTTCAGCCGCGGCTGATCCGCTGGCGGCCGACCGTCGGCGAAGCCTGCTCGACGAGTTCCGCACCCGTCTGGTTTGGCAGGTGGGTGTGGTCTACATGGCTGTCAGCTGGGCGATGGTGCAGTTCGTGGGCACCCTTTCAGAGAACGAAGTCCTTCCCGCCCTCGCCTTCCAAATCACGCTGGGCTTTCTCGCCGTCGGCCTCGTGTTCGCCCTCGGCATCGCCTGGACGCTGGAGCAACCGCGAGCCGCGCCGTTGCTGCGCGAGCGCTTACCAGGCTGGGCCCGGCGCGCCCGTCCCGCTCACGTGCTGACCGTGCTCATCGCCCTTGTCCTTGGACTGGTGGCGGGCCGGGTCTTCGTCAACCGTGCCTTCGCGCTGCCGGAGCCGACCATCGAGGCTGCTTCCGGTTTCGATCCGCGAACCGTCGCGGTGATTCCCTTCGATGTCATCACGGACCTCGCGGAGGATTTCACGTGGCTGACCCTGGGTTTGACCGACAACTTGATCGGCGCGCTGAGCGAAGTCGATGAATTGACGGTTCGTCCCTTCACCGCCGTCAAGCGATACCTGTACGCGAAACCGCTTGGCGACTCTATCCTCGTCGACCTCGAGTACCCGGGCACCCTGGTCGAGGGAACGATCGTCGCTTCCGCCGAGTTGTTTCGGCTCAACGTCCAGTTGGTCGACGTGACGACGTGGTCTGTAATAAAGAGCGAGATCGTGGAATGGCCTCGTGAGGCGCCGCCCGAGCAGGTGCTGCAGAACATGTCGGCCGCCGTCTCCGGCCTGATTCGCGAGAGCCTGGGCATCCAGCTGCGCGAACTGCGACTCCGGGCCGGTACACAGGATCCCGAGGCCTGGAAGCTGTATAACCTCGGGCGCAGGTACAGCGAGGACGCCTGGTATCTGTACCGGGACGGGGACAAAGAGGCAGCGCTCAGGGCGTACGCTCAGGCCGATTCGCTGTTCCAGCGCGCCGAAGCGCGCGATCGGCGCTGGCTTGAACCGATCATCGAGCGTGGACTGATCGCTTCCTACCGGGCCTGGATTCTGCGCAAAGGGATCCGCGCCCGCGACCCCGAGCTGCTACGCGAGGGTCTGGCCCACGCCGAACGCGCCCTGGCGATAGAACCCGGGTACTCGAGGGCCCTCGAGCTGCGCGGGGCCTTGCGCAATCGGCTGAAAGAGACGGCCGATCCCGCGGAGGCGGCGACGCTGCTACGGGGCGCCGAGGACGACTTGCGCGCTGCCAATACGGCCCGCGCCTGGGTCACGCTCGCCGACCTGCTGCGGACCGCCGGTCGCTTCCGTGAGGCGAGAAGGGCGGCGTACCGCGCCTACGAGCGCGGCTGGTGGGAGCCGCGTTGGCGCATGCTCTACACCCTCTGTCACGCCGCTATCGAGACGGAGGACTGGGACAACATCTACCGCTGGTGCGAGCAAGGGCGCCGCGACTATCCGGAGAACCGATACTTCGTCAACGTGGACCTTTGGCTCCTGGCGCTACCCGGCGGACCGGCGCCCGATGTGGAGCGCGCCTGGCAGCTACACTCAGAGTTCCTGGCACTGAGCCCGGAGAGCCAGCGCCCCGGCATCGAGCCCGCGATCCTCATGCACGTAGCCGCGGTGCTCGCGCGCGCCGAGAAGCCCGACAGCGCCCGTGCGGTCATCTCGCAGGCACGTGCCCTCCAACCCGAGGCCGACCCGATGACGAGCTACCTCGAGGCCTTCGCTCGCTACCTGCTCGACGAACCCGGCGAGGCCATCCGCTTGCTGCGCCACTACCTGAAAGAGCGGCCCAGCCGCAAGCCTTACGTCGCCGCCGAGTGGATCTGGGGTCCGCTAAAAGCGGAGCCTGCCTTCCAAGAGCTGGTGGGCGAGTAGGCGCGTCGACCGCGCCTACTGTCCGCCACCCCTAGCTCTCACTGTGGACCGTTTTCCTCGACGATCAGCTCCGGGTCGTCAGCCTGAAGCTTCGAGTCCTTTATCGCGACCACGACATACTTGTGGTGGGCGAGGTCAGCAGTTCGGTTGGCCTTGATTGTCCCGGTGGCCGTCCCTGTTGCCGCATCACGTTTGAGCAACGTTCGGTTTATCGGCGCATGGGGCGCGAAAACCACGAGCCAATCGCTGATCTCCGGGGCGTTCGACCAGGTCACCGTATCGTTGCGGTGTACGATCTCCGACGTGGGATCGCACATTATACCGCCCGTCGGCGAACTCTTGATGAGGATGGAATGATCTGCCATGCGCTCTCCTTGGCCATCACCGCCCCTCGGTCGTCGAGGGACTCCGGCCGGTCAAGGTTGCCGTGGCTAATGGAAGCTGGATGAATAGACTGCGGCTAGTGATCGCGCGGAATGGCCGCTGCGGCTTTCCGCCGCGCCAGCGAGCGAAGAGTCGTTGCTGAAGAGCGGGCACAGTCGCGGCTGCCTGGTCCGGACCCCCGAAAACGCACGACCCCGGACCCCACCCGACTCCAAGCTAAAGGAAGCTCGGGCGCCCCACAACGACCACGTTCAGGGGGTCCCGGTAACACGTTACCGGGCAAGGGTCGACAGAAGGGGCAGTGCCGCCGGGTCGTCGCGGCGGCGCCACAGCGGTCTGCTTGCGGCGGTCAGCGTTAAACGACACCTTTTGATAGCTGCATCTAATCGAACGCAATGCCCGAAAGACGTTCGCGGTTTCTTACAAAAGCGACCGCGCGAGCGGGTGCGCGGTGATAATAACAACGATCTGCGGAGCACCGATGTCGAGTCGCCAGGCCCCAACGACTCAGAGCGTGTTCGGGTACCCCGACCTTCAGACCTCCCCGCGCGATGATTGAGCTCGCCACCCTGGGCCGCGTCAGCATCCGTCGCGAAGGCGTCGAGCTGGAAACGCTGCTGACGCACCGCCAGAAGTTCGGGCTACTCGTCTACCTTGCGCTGGAAGGTCCCGTAAACCGTGACCGCCTCCTCGCCCTCTTCTGGCCCGAGCGGAGCCAGGAGCGGGCTCGCCACTCCCTCTCGCAGGCGCTCTACGCGCTGCGCCGCGACCTGCAAGAGGAGTGCGTGCAGATGTCGGGCGATGCGGTGACCGCCTCCGGCGAAGGTTGCACCCTCGACGCCAGAGAGCTTGAAGCGGCGGCGGAACAGCAACAGTGGGAAAAGGTCATCGAGCTTTACCGGGGCCCCTTCCTCGACCAGTTCTCGCTGTCGGGGGCGCCGGAGTTCGACGATTGGGCTTCCAGAACTCGATCTCAACTCGCCCGACTCGCCCGCCGCGCCTTCCGCGAGGTGGTGGAGGCGCGGCTGAGCGCCGGCGGTCCGGCGGCCGCCCTCGCGACCGCCGTGCGTTGGGCGGAGCTGGAGCCGCTGGAGGACGAGGCACAGCACACCTGCATAGCGCTGCTGGCCCAAGCCGGCGACCGAACGGCGGCGCTCAAGCAATACAACGTCTACCGCGAGCGCCTCGCTGCCGAGCTTCAGGTCGAGCCGCTGGAGGCGACAACCGCCCTCGTCCAGCGCATCCGCAACGGCGAAGTGCCTGAGTTCCGTACGCTCGAGGGCGCGACCCGTCCTGCAATCGCGGAAGCGGAACCGGACGAGAAGGGGGTTCTCCCGGCGACCGCAGCAGATGAAGCGCTCCCGGAGCCGAGCCCCGCGCCCAGCCTGGAAGCGCTGACGGGCTGGTCCGCTCTTCTTAAAGAGCTGCGCTCGCGACAGACGATTCGGATCGGACTCGTCTACTTGGGCGCAGCGTGGATAGCGCTCGAGTTCACGTCGATGCTCACCGAGCAGCAGGTTATTCCCCAGCAGGTGTTCTACCTGTTGCTCTTCTTCCTCGCGGTCGGTTTCCCCTTCACGCTCATCCTGGCCTGGGTTCAGGGGCAGGGGCGAATGGAACCCGGTCCGCTCGGGGTGCTCGTCGATCAGCCCACGCCTTCGTGGGTAACGCGCGTCCAACCACGCCACCTCCTGGCGGCGCTGACCATGGCGGCACTGTTCCTCTGGGGGGGCTTCACGCTGTTCAGGACTGACGAGCGGCCGCCTGGGCCGGCTGCGGAGGGAGTCGGACTCGACCCGTCGCGGGTCGCGGTTCTCCCCGTCGTTGATCAAAGCGCCGATCAATCCCTGGGCAACCTGGCGGAGCGACTGACCAACGACTTGATCTACGAGCTTCGCCGGGCCGAGCCACTGAGTGTCGTCCCACGCATCGGCGTCAATCCGTACCGCGACGCGAAGCTGACTGCTGACAGCATCGGACAGCAACTGGGCGCCGGTACGCTTGTGTTCGGCACGCTCACGAAGTCCGGCACCGATCTCAGGGTGAACCTCGAACTCGTTGATGCCAACAGAAACGAGCAATACGGCAGCTGGGTGCTCCTGCAGTCGCGGACAGAGTCACTGGCAGCGCCAAGTAAGCTCGCCCGGGAGATGGCCAACACGCTGCTCAGCAAGCTCGGTAAGGAGCTCGAGCTGCGCCGGCGCGAAGAAGGCACGGAGAGTCAGAAAGCCCTGGAACTGGTGCGCCGAGCCGATCAGGCGCTGGAAGATGCGCGCGAGTTCAAGATGGTCGAGGCGTTCGAAACGGCGGAAGGGATGTATGCCCAAGCCGAGAATTACCTCGGACAGGCGGAGGCGCTGGATTCAGACTGGGTAGAGCCGATAGTGCTGCAGGGCTGGGTGGCCTTCGAACGTGCACGTTTGCGTAGCGAGAGCCCCAGCGAGTACGACACCGTATGGATCGACAACGGCCTGGTTCATGCCGAGCGAGCCCTCAACCTGAGTTCGGGCAATCCGGCAGCGTTGGAGCTGCGTGGTTGGCTCCTGTTCTACGAGCAATGGATCACCGGGTCGTCGGAGACGCTACGACGGGCCGAACGGGACCTCCAGCTCGTGTACTCGAGCGACCCGACCCGAGCTCGAGCGCTGGTCGCGCTTGCCGACCTCTATCGAATACAGGGTCGACTCCGTGAGGCGAGGATTTGGGCCGAGCGAGCCCTGGCGGCGGATCCGTTCTTGCGCTTCGATGATTGGACGCTGTACACGTTCGCGCAAACGCTGCTCGACGTCGGCGAGTACGACGACGCGGTATCTTTCTGCGAGGAGGGGTGGCGCCGGTTCGAGGACCCCGTTTACCCGGCCTGCCTCCTCGTCGCGATGGCTTCAGCCGACGGACCCCCGCCGGATGTGACGAAGGCATGGCAGCTACTCCAAGCCTATGAGAGTTCGTATGATGCCGAGTACCACCCGGCGGGTCAGATGCTCACGGGCGCAATCCTCGCCCGCGCCGAGCATGAGGACAGCGCCAGATCGGTGCTGAGAAGAGCCCGGGACCAGGCCGAATCGTTCGACGAGCCCTATCGGAATTACGCCGCTTACTACGAGGCGAACGCCCGCCTGCTGCTCGGAGACACCGCCCAGGCTCTCGATCTGCTCGAACGACGCCTGCAGGCCAACCCCGACCGCAAGAGCTACACTAAAGAGGAATCATGGTGGAAACCGCTCCACGGCCACCCCCGCTTCGAGGCTATGGTCGCCCCCGACTCCGCTCCGGGCACAACTCCTTAACCCGTTCACCGTCCTGCCTCCGCCACCTCATGCCCCTCAGCTGGCCCCTCTGTAGTTCGGGACCGCGTCAGCGGGCCGGACGCTTCACTTCGGCCTGACGATGATCTCCGGGTCCTGCTCGATGCGCTCGTCCTCACCCAGTATCACGGCGAACCGATACTTGAATCTCGTGCCTATGGGAGCGTCGGGCAGCAC
>CAYGCC010000374.1:0-1691 GCA_964348165.1 uncultured Gemmatimonadota bacterium
CTATGCGCAAGTCGTCCAACCTGGCGGGAGGCTTCGAGTCCTACGAACCGCAGGTCGAGACCCTGCGACGGCACGGACTCCAGACCTGGGCGGCCTTCATCCTCGGCTACGACTTCGACACACCCGATTCGATCGAGCGGACGCTCGAATGGGCCCTCGCCAACAAGTTCACCTTCGCGGCGTTCAACGTGCTCATGCCCTACCCGCGCACTGCGCTCTACCAGAGGCTGGCTACCGAGGGGCGGCTGCTCTACGACGGGAAGTGGTGGCTGCATCCCGACTACCGCTTCAATCACGCCGCTTTCAAGCCCAAGGGCATGACCGCGGACGAGCTCACCGAGTTGGGATGGCGCTGCCGGTCACGGTTCAACAGCATCCCGGCCATTGTGCGACGCGCTCTTGACCCCAAGACCAACATGCGAACCCCGACCCGGTTCGCTGCGTACTGGCTCTACAACCCGCTGTTTCGGACCGAGGCTTTCAAGAAACAGGGCCTGCTGTTGGGGAAGCGGTGATCGTAGACGGCGAGTTCGGATTCGAGCTGGCCCGTCCCGGCGACGATGCAGAGCTTCGGCGCCTGTTGGCGTCGACGCCGATGCCGGGGAGCATCACGGTCACCTTCGAACGCGAGCCGAACTACTTCCTGGGTGGCCCGACGATGGGCCATCGCTGCGACGTCCTCGTCGCCCGCCACCTTCCCGACGGCGAACTGGCGGGGGTGTTGTGCCACGCTATCCGGCCGGTGTTCGTGAACGGCACCGAGACCGAGGTGGGGGTCATCGGGCAGGTGCGAATCGCACCCCAATATCAGGGCAAGGGACTCCTGCATCGCGGGCTGCCGCTGTTCATCGAGCACTCGCGTCCCGACCTCCCCAACTATGGAGTGATTGCCGCCGACAATCCACGAGCGCGGCGGGCCATGGTCGATCATCCGCCCGAGGGTTTCGTGGTACGAGAAGTGGCGCGCATCAACACTCTCGGGCTCATCATCCGCCGACCCAAGCCCTTGGTGCGCGGTCCTACGATCGTGACCAGAGGCACGAGGGCCGAGCTTGCGGAGATCGTTGCGTTTCTCCGGCACCAAGGCAGTACCCGGCAGTACTACCCCGCGTACCGTGAGGACGACTTCACGGGAGGGGGTACCACTCGGGGCCTGGCCCTCGAGGACCTCATCGTCGCGCGCCGATCGGGCCGCGTTGTCGGCGTCGTCGGCGTGTGGGATCAGTCCCAGTACAAGCAGACCATCGTGCGGGCTTACGGAGGTTGGCTGCGGCCGCTGAGACCGTTGTACGACCTCGCCGCTCGCGTCGTGCGTGCCGCACCATTACCCAAGATCGGTGGCGAGATCCGCGCCGCCTACGTCAGCTTCGTCTGTGTCGCCGACGACGACCAGGGAGTGATGCTTGCGCTGCTCCGCGAGGCGTACAACGAGGCTTGCCGGCGCGGCTTCTCCTACCTCATGATCGGATTGACCGACGACGATCCCCTCCTGCCGGCGGCGCGGCGCTACGCCCACATCCCGTACCGCTCCTGGCTGGTAGCTGCAGCTTGGAAGCCGGGCGAAGTGGGCCGCGACCTGTTCCCCGTTCTCGACGGGCGGCCGGCCTACGTGGAGATCGCGGCGCTTTAGCAGCAGATGTACCGGGTACTGAGTACCGAGTACTGGGACAAGACTGACAACTGACAACTGG
>CAYGCC010000375.1:0-10569 GCA_964348165.1 uncultured Gemmatimonadota bacterium
TGGGCGATGAAGCGCGCACCCTGCTCTCGCAGCTCGAGCGGCTGTTGGCCGACACGACCATCGATCAGCTGCACGGGGGCGTCGCCGCCCTCCCCGGCACGATGCGCGGACTCGAGCGGCTGATCCGTGAGAACGGCGACGAGTTCGCCGCCATGAGCCGGAGCCTGCGACAGACGGCGGAGACCTTGAACGAGGCGATGCGCGGCGCCGACGTCGACCAGGCGGTGGCCGACCTGCGGGCGACGGCCTCCACGCTGTCCGAGACCGCCGACGTGCTGCTCGAGACCGCGGAGTCGCTGGCCTCGGTTACCGACAAGATCGATCGCGGTCAGGGCACGCTGGGGCTGCTGGTCAACGATCCTGGGCTCTACGAGGACCTGCGCTCGACCACCCGCTCGCTAGGGTCGTTGAGCCAGGACATCCAGCAGAACCCCGGCCGGTATCTCAAGCTCGCCATTTTCTAGCTCGGAAGCCGCCGGGCGCTACCGCCTTGCCGGCATCGTGGTTTGGGTCGGCGTCGGGGGCCCTCCGCTTCACCGTTCGCGGGTCGGGATCTGCCCCGGGTGGAACGCTCCTGCGGGCCCGCTCTTGAGTTACGCTCTGGAGGGCCCCCGACGCCTCCCGGTCCCCCCGCCGTGCCAGAGGCGCGACGACGAGCTCCCGAGCCTGCAGTTGCCGGCTTCGATACCGACCGCAGGGTTCTGTGGGATTTCATGGTTTTGAGGTGCGGACTAGGATCGTCCCGCAGGCGCCGCTTTGGTACGCAGCAGATCGACTGCGCTGCCGCCACCTGCGATCAGAACGAGGCTGATGTACTGGGCCATGGTGAGGCCAAGGGCCACCTCGGGCGTCGTGCGGAAGAACTCGCTGAAGAAGCGGCCGGCGCCCATGGGGTCGCTGAGCCAGGACATCCAGCAGAATCCCGGTCGGTATCTGAAGTTGGCAATCTTCTGGGAAGCGACCGTCCCGCCCTGACGTTCAGCGGTCAGGTCGGCGGCCGCGGACACTCCGAGATCAGGATCGGCCAGATCGTTCAGCGTCTCTCGAACCAGGCGCGGTCTGTGATCCGCTGCGGCTTGGCCGCGCGGGTGTTGCTCAGCACTCGCTCCAGCACGCAGGCGCTGTAATAGATGTTAGAGGTCCCGACAGCCAGGTTCGTCTCTCGCGCCCTCACACCGCCGTAGAAGGTGCAGTTCCCCGCGGATATCAACTCGCCCCTGACGATCACGGGACCGTAAAATCGGAAGCCGCCCGCCGCCGTCAGATTGCCGTCCACGAGCAGAAGGCCCTGGCCGGCGGATAACCCATCGAGCGTCAAGTCACCGTTCACGTAGATGGTCGGGTACCAGCTGGCGCAGGGCTGGGTGGGGTTCTCCGGGTCGCCCCAGTTGTACGGATCCGAGGTGTTGCACGAGCCATCGGCGTTGTAAGAGGGTTTCACGATGCTGATGCTGGTGTTGCCGTTGAAGGTGATGTCGGCTCCAGCGGCCAGCTCCTCGAACGTTGAATCGCCGAGACCGAAATAACCCGTGGTGTCGGAATCCTCGTCCAGTGGCGGATCGCCGTTCACCTTCGCCGCGCCCTCCTTCTCATACAGCGTGGTGTCGGCCATCTCAAGCCCCGGCTTGTTCTCATCAGTGGCGGTACAGTAGGGGCCGTTCCAGCTGGATGGGATCCTGTCGTTACCGTCGATCTCGGCGACGCCAGCGACGTACGCGCTGTCTTGCACGCTCAGCGCGGCCTGAAAGGGGTTCTCCACTGGCCACGTCGCCACCAGCAGGCCCATGTCCCCAGAATGGCCGTTGGGCGCCCGCCCCTCGGAGCGGATCGCGTAAAGCGAGTGAACCGACCCGCTGCCCAGCCTCGTGGCCTCCACGCGATAGGAGGCGCCACCCGCCAGCGACCCCTCATCGAGCAGCCAGGTGGTGCCGTCCGAGATGATGCCCGCAGGCGTGTTCCAGTTGTCCAAGCCTTTGGCTATGCCGGTCTCCGCCGCGTAGAACGCCACCTTGTCGGAGGTGGCCCGCACCTCGGTCCGCAATTCCTGCCGGGCGATGGACAGCCCCACGAGCCCCAACACCGAGAAGAGTATGAGCAGGAGTATGGTCGACGTTAAACCGAAACCGTCGCGAGAGTGGATACGAGTCCTAGGCACCTTCGCCTCCTGTTTCAACGCTACACAGTCCCACACAACTGCCTAGCCGACAGTTCCCCTGTGGCACCTGCGGATCCCACGGCCAAAGCGGGCAGCCGCGATCCCCGCTATGACATCGATGCACCACCAGCACCTCTAAGAAGCGTCAGCGGGCCCGAAAGTGACCGCCCATCGCCGACGTCAGCGCACTACCGCCTTTCGAACCACGGCCGACCGGTCACGGGAGTCGGCTTCGAGGCCTTCGTGTTGCTCAGCGCCCGCTGAAGTACGCAGGCGCTGTAGTAGATATTTGCAGTTCCCACGCCCAGATCCGTGTCCTTCGATTTGACGCCGCCATAAAAGTTGAAGGCGCCGGCGGCAATCAAGTTTCCCTTCACGATGATCGGGCCGTAAAAGCGGGTGCCACCGGCGGCCGTGAGGTCGCCGTCCACCAGCAGGAGCCCTTGCCCGGCGAAGTTGCCGGAGAGGGTCAGGTTGCCGGCCGCGTGGATGATGGGAAACCAGTCGCTGCAGGCCCGGTTTGGGTTCTCCGGATCACCCCAGTTGAAATCGTCGGAGGTCTTGCAGCTGCCATCGGCGTTGTAGGACGGCGCCACCATGGCGACATCGGTATTCGTGGAAAAACCGATGTCAGCCTCGGCCGCCAACTGGTCGTACGACCACTCACCGAGGTCGAAGAAGCCCGTTGTGTCGGGGTCCTCGCTCACGTTCGGGCTCCCAACGATCTTCGCCGCCCCCTTTCTCTCGTAGCGGTTGCTGTCCGCCATCATCAGGCCGGCCTGATCGTCGTCGAGCGCTCCGCAATAAGGTCCGTCCCAGCTGCTCGGAATGTTGTCGTAACCTTCCACCGTGGCCGTACCGGCGATGAAGGCCGTGTCGCGGACGGACAGCGCCGCCTTGAACGGATCATCCAGGGGCCGCGTCGCCATCAGCAGGCCGACGCGCCCGATCGTGCCATCCGCCGCTTTGCCTTCGGCGTTAAGCGCGTAGAGGCTGTGCACGCCACCGGCGCTGAGCTTCACCGCCTCCACGGCGTACGACGCGCCCCCCGGGAGCGAGCCCTGGTCGAGAAGCCAGGCAGTGCCGGGGCTGACCACGCCGGCGGGCGTGCTCCAGTTGTCCAGGCCCTTGGCCAACGCCAGCTCGGCGGCGTAGAAGGCCTTCTCCCGAGCCGAGGTGCGCATTTGTGTCCGCACCTCCTGTCGGGCGATGGACACCCCGAGCAGTCCCATCACCGTGAGGAGGACGAGCATCAAGATCGTGGCGGGGAGACCGTAGCCGGACTCGCAGCGAATGTCTTGTATATGCACGGCGGAAACCCCTTATTGGGCCGCGTTTCTGAGCTTCACCAGCAGCGTGCGTTCCTTGCTCACCGGCGTGCCACCGCGCCGCTTCGGAACCACGCCCACGGCGGATATGTCGATCGCCACCCGCTCGATCTCGCCGAGCGTCGCCGCCGGGTTACTCGCGACATCCAGGTAGCTGAATCGCAGCACCGACGAGGCAGCCGAATCGGCCGACGCCAGGGGGCCGCTCACGACCATAGGCGCGCCCGAGAGCGCGTCGGTTTTCAAGAACCACGAGCCGCTCTCTGGGGTTAGCCAATAGCTACCCCAGTGGAAGACCCGAACCGGGGCTCCCAACGGAATCTCGTCGAGGACCCCATTCAAATCGGCGACAACCCCGGTCCAGCCAGGCGTGCCGTCCGGGCAGGTGTCGCCGGTCACGGAGGCGACCAGGACGGGTTTCCAGTGATCATCGGCCGCCGTCGCCTTCTGTCCGTGCGAATACACCAGGGCGCTGTCCGTCGAGAGGGGCGGCCCGCCGGTCAGCGACCGAACGGTGACGATCACATCGGTCGACAACTGCTTATCGCACAACGCGTACACACCGCGGAAGACGCGCGACTCAAACGAATCCGGGTCCGCGTAGCGGACGTCACCCAGCTCCGGGTTCAGGGGCATGAGTTCGGTGGTCAGGGCCGTCTCGACCCTCTGCAAGACGCTGGCGGTGTTGGCCACATCGCCGGTGACCATGTAGAACCGCTGCTGTTGCAGCAGCACGCCCACCATCGATGCCAGCACCAGGCTGAGCAGAACTACGGCGATGAGCGTCTCCACCAGACCGCTGCCGCTCTGGTTTCGGAGTCGATGCCTCATGGCTTCAACAGCGCCGCGTGCAAAGTGTCCTGCCCGCTGCCGGTCGGCACATCAAACTGATAAACGAGCACGATTTGCTTCGCTCGGTTCGTCGGCGTCACCGTCCAGGCCAGATCCACATCGGCCTGCTCCGAGCTGCCGCTTTTCAACGAATCGTAGGGCTCGGACAGAAGCTGCTCGATCTGCTGTCGCGCGACAGCGCCTGCCGTCAGCCGCCCGTGGGAGGAGTTCACGATCGCGCCGACCCGCGCGGCAGTGCCGATGATCCCCAGGATCGCCGTCGAAAAGATCACCAGCGAGATCAGCACCTCGGCCAGACCGACGCCGGCCTCCGGACGGTCGATGGCTCGCTCCCTCACCGCCGGCTCTAGTGGGGTTCTCTTCACAGTCCATTACCTCCGAACAGCCTATTAGCCGTTCACATTCCTCGGGCGGGAGTTCTCGAAGTGGGGCGTCGAGCCTGGGGAGCGTTTCTCTTCCTGTGGACGCGCTTGGATGCCGCCACGTCACAGGGCGAGGCAGATTCGCCGGCCCGCCGTTCCGGAGGGCAATCGGTATGTCCAGGGTAGGAGCCTCACGCATAACGTACCTTCTGACAGCAACATAGACCCGTTGGGCGGTGCTGCGGTGGCTGGTAACCGACCCAGAAAACGGTCAATCTGACCGGAATGCCCGGGATCATGGCTAGCCTCGAGGGGCCGAACCAGGCCCCTGTCACCCCGGCGGCCCGGACATCTTAGTGACCCTCAGCGCCGCTAGCTCGTCAAAATGAGAAAGGGGAAATCACCGCAGATGGACTTGGGAGCCCAGTCTCCTTATCAGCGCCCTCTTCAAAAAGGAGCCAGCAGATGAGCCGCGACACGCTATCCGCCAAGCGTCTTCCGGTGCGCCTTTTCTTGATTTCCATGGCCTGCCTGGTGCCGCCGGCCTGCTCGTCCGTCGAGGACGCTGCGGGTCCCGGCGACGGCCAGACCGACGGGCCGGGTGGCCCCAACCCGACCGTTTCCGCCGAGGTCGTGATCTCCGACGGGAGCGGCACGGGCGGCCTGACGGGCGCGGACGCCATCGACGGCCAGATTCACCTCACCGGACTGACGCTGGAGATCTCGGAGGACGGGGAGAAATGGATCACGGTGACTACGCAACCGGCCACGGTCAAGCTCGCACTGGGCGACCCTGCTGGGGTGGCGAAATTGCCGCCGCTCGAAATCCCCGTTGGCGACTACGCCACAGCTCGGATCACCGCCGACGAGGCCGTGGCCGACATATCGGCGATGGTCAACGGGCAGCAGTTCCTGGCGCAGATCGAGCCGCCGGTCACTCCCCCGATCCAGATCGAGAAGGAGATCGAGGTCATCGTCAACGAGGATGGCTCTCGCACGATACGCGTCGAGCTGGAGACGGTCCGGACGTTTTCGCTGCTCGTGGAGCCCGGATCGGGCGTGACGATCGAGATCGGCGGTGACCTCGGGAACATGGCGGCGATGGCCCGGACAAACGCGACCGTGGTACTCGGCGATGTCAGCCGGCCCGCCGGTGTCGCCTTGGATGGGGAAATCACTCTCTCGGGTCTGACGTTGGAGCTGTCCCAAGACGGCCAGACCTGGCTGACGCTGACCGACCAGCCCCTGGACGCCACTCTATCGCTGGGCGCCGGGGTCGCCGAGCTGACGCTCGTGCCGGTCTCAGAGATTCCGGCAGGCGACTACCAGCAGGCGCGCCTCACGGCTGGCGAAGCGGTGATCGACCTCACCGTGACGATCAACGGACACGATTTCTTCGCTCACATCGAGCCGCCGGTGGACGGCGCGGTGGTGATCGAGAAAGACATTGAGGTCATCGTCAACGAGGACGGCTCGATTACGATACGGATCGAGATCGAGATGATCCGGACGATCGACGTGCAGGTACAACCGGGCAGCGGTGCCGTGGTGGTCATAGACGGCGACCTGGGCCCGGTTAGCGTCTCCGCCACCACGCCCGCGCCGCCTTCGTCCTGAGACTCTTGGCCAGTGTGCCCGGAGGCGTCGACCGGCCCGTCGGAGTGAGGGATAGGCCTTCGTAGACGGCGAGCAGCGACAGCTACGATAGAGAAGGGGGCGGCCCCTGAACCGCCCCCCCTTCTTCGGTGGCACGATCGCGGTCGACGGTCGACAACTCTCCTAAAAGTGCGCGATGGGATCCGGATTGCCGTCCGGGTCGTTGCACGCGGTCCCGTCCCCTTTGACTCCGCCCAAAAGCAGGATGCCCGTGACGTGCGGCGTCGACATCGACGTCCCGCTCATCGTCGTGGTGCCGCCGCCCCGGGCGGTGGAAAGCACGCTCACGCCCGGCGCCGCGAAGTCCACCGGCGGGTTGCCCCAGTTCGACCAGGAGGGCATGCAATCATTGCTGTCAATTGCTGAGATCGTGTAGATGTTGGTGCCCTCGGTCCGCGCCGGAGTGTAATTGTTGGCATCATCGCCGCTGTTACCGGCGGCGAGGGCAAACTGGATACCGTTCGCCGCGGCGTCCTGTATCGCCTGCTCCAGCGTCGCATTGGAGCCGCTGGCACCGAGGCTCATGTTCGCGGCATCGCCGGAGGCGGCGTTGCCCGCCACGTAGTTGACGCCGTTGATCACCCACTCGAACGTGCCGCTACCGCTGTTGTCGAGCACCCTGACGGCACACACCCACGCGTTCTGCGCGACGCCTACGACATCGATGTCGTTGTCGATGGCGCCGACTGTGCCGGCGACGTGCGTGCCGTGGCCGTTCCCATCATCCGCGCTGTTCTTGCCGCGAGTAACGAAGTTGGCGTGGCAGTTCTTGCTGGTGTTGAGGTCCGGGTGGTCGAGATCGATGCCGGTATCGATGATCCAGGCAGTCTTGCCCGTCCCGTCCATGGCACCACCGACTCGGGTAATCCCCCAGGGCGTCGTTTGTCCTCCGGACCCACCATCATCACCACCGCAGGCGGGGTGGCTGGGATTGTCGCCACACCAGGGTGGCGCCTTCGGCCCGACGACCGGCTTGATCAGGCTCACGGGGCCGTCCCGCTCGACGATGGCCACGCGCGGATCGCTGCGCACCTCGTCGAGGAAGTGCTCCGGGATGACGGCGGAGAAGCCGCGGGCCGCGTGCTCCCGCACGTTACGCAAGCCGAAGCCACCGCGACCCGCCAGCTCGCCGGCCACGCCGGGCACGTCGCTCACGTCATCGGTGAAGGTGACCAGATAGATCGGTGCCGCGTCAGCCTTGCCGAGATCCGGCTCAGCAGGCGCCATCGGAGTCGGCGCCTCGCCGCACGCCGCGACGGCGAGCGCGGCGAAGGCCGCAACCGCGAGGAAGCGTGTTCGCACAAGTCCCTCCTTGTTAAGCAGTAAGACCAGCGGACAGCTACTCTAGACAACCCGTCTGTTCTACTGCGCTCAGCGCTCCCGGCGCTGAACGCTTGATCGTCCAAGGGGACGGCGTTCCCACTCTGGTCCCAACGACTAAGGCGCGCTCGTAAAAAAGACTCGTTTGATTGGTGGCTCCCGCGCAGCCCGTCGATCCATAATCGTCAGACCCAGGACGCCAGCTTTACGCCCCTGACGAAAGCTTTACGCCGCTTCGCCGCCCGCGCTGCAGCCCGTGCGGCGAACGAGCCGGCCTGTGACCTGGCCGCACGCTGGATCGTCAGAGATGGGAAGAGGTTAGCCGCACCTCCCGGCAGCACGCTCCCCCGCAAAATACTTGAGAGGGAACTGGAAATGCGATTTCATCTGCATCCATATGGCCGAGGCGCCACACTGGCTTGGGCACTGGCCTGGGCACTGGCCCTGGGGCTCTGGGGCTGCGGGGGTGACGACGGCAGCGGGCCGGCCAGCGGGCTGCAGCCGGATCTGTTGATGGTCGAACCCGACAGCGGGAACGTGGGCACCCAAGTGGCGATCACGGGATCGAACTTCGAGAGCGGGGCGGCGGTCTCCTTCGGATCGCTGCAGGCCGATTCCGTCGTTTTTGTAGACGCCACCACCCTGCTCGCCTACGCGCCCGACGCTCTGCAGCTCAGCAGCACCTACGATGTGCGGGTGTCGAACCCCGGGGGGAATTTCGACGCTCTGGCCAGCGCCTTCAAGGCAGTGGCGCCGGGGCTCCAGATCGTGAACGGCGTATCGAAGCCGAGCGGCAACAATGGAAGCACGGTCATCTTCGAGGGGAAAGCCTTCGGCGACCTGCTCGGCAAAGGGCGCGTCTTCTTCAGCGACGCCGCCGGCCAGCCGGTGGAGGCGGCCGTCGCGCTGCCGGAGAACTGGACCAACGAGTTTATCGTGACCACGGTCCCCTCCGGCGCGGAGACGGGGCCGGTGTGGATCGAGACCCCGCTGGGCGCCACCGATTCCATTACGTTCACGATCATCGACGCGGCCACGTTCAGTCCCTCGCTGATCAACTGGACGGAGACGCAGGCGCTGCCGGACTCGTCCCAAGGACACGGCGCGGTGTTCCTCTCGATCGAAGACGGGCCGGGCGCCGGCAACCTGGTCTACGTGACGGGCGGGGCCTACGGCTCCATGAGCCCGCGGAGCGACGTCGCCTACGCGGAGATCGACGCCAGCGGGCAGTTCTCAGCCTACACTTCCGTACAAGGCCTGCCTGAGGCGCGCGCGTTCCACGGCGCCGCCCTGGCAACGCCCTTCAACGCGCTGATCGACACGACCGTCGCCGGTTACCTGTACGTGGTCGGCGGCATCGACGCCAGCGGCGCGCCGGTCTCCACCGTCTACCAAGCCGCCGTCGGCAAGGACCGCTCCGTCGGCACCTGGATGGCGGCCGGCTCGTTGCCGATGCCACTCCACTCCATGGGGGTGACCGTGTTCCGCTCCTGGCTCTACGTGGCCGGCGGCGCCAGCGCCGGGAACGACCCGCAGTCGGCGGTCTACCGGGCACGCATCAACCAGGATGGCACGCTGGGCGCCTGGGAGAGCCAGCCGTCGCTGCCCTATCCACTGGCCTACGCGCCGCTGGTCCAGTTCGCCGGGATGCTCTACGTGTTGGGCGGCGACACGGCGGCGGTGGCGCCGGAGGACAACACATTGACCGCGACGCGGGTGGCGCAAATTCATCTCCACCCGCTGGACCTCAGGACTGGACAGCTAAAGAACGCCGCCTGGACGCTCAATCCGAACACGCTCATCAAGGACGTGTCCAAGCACTCGGCCGTGGTGGCTGGCGGCACCGTGCTTGTAAGTGGCGGGCTCTACGGCGGCGCCTCCACCTCATCCACCGAACAGCAGTACGCCAGCATCAACCTGGACGGGACGATCGACAGCTTCAACGGTGCCACCGGGTCACAGACGATTGCCGGGGCCACCGGCGCCGGAGGCGTCCCCTTCTTCAGCCACGCGGCGATCAGCTACGTCGACGCCAACGGCGTTGCGCACGTGGTGATAATCGGCGGGAACAACGTCAATGACGGAAGTGGGCCGGTGCCGGATACTTACTTTTACTAACTCTGGGGCCCTTCGCTCCGGGCCGCGTAAGCGCCCTCGGCCCCTCACACTCCCGCTACGCCACGGCGCGCACCCCTTCCTCTCCCGTTCCCACAGGCCGACCCACACCACGTGGGTCGGCCTGACCTGTCGCGCCAAGCTCCGAAAGCGACTTTCCATTGACGCAAGGAGCGACCTGCGCAATTATGCGTTGTTGCAGACGCCTGTACTCACGTTCCGGACCCGGGCAGATTGCGGGACCGTCGTTCCGATGGCTCTTCACTAAACGCGCGCTCTTCTCGCCCTTACCTTTTTCTGGAGGTAGGTATGCGCTTCAAACTCACTGTGGCGAGCGTCGTGGTGGCGGTGTCGGCGGCCCTCGGCGCTTGTACGGACGTGCCGGAACCGGTAGGGCCCGCCGGTCAGGGCCCCGTCGCTGCGGTCACCGGCCAGGACCAGCTCGCCGACTGGTTCGCGCGGTCGTCTCCCGTCGTTCTGGCGCTCGCTGGCACCGTCTTCGCGGATCACGATGAGGCAAACAACCGGTTGCTGTTCGGCGTGGAGAGCGCGGCGGTGATCCCGGGCGTCCGCAACGCGCTGACGCGGCTGGGCATCCCCAGCTCGGCTTACGCGATCGAGGTAACGGAGCCGATCTACCAGGTGGCCACGCTGCGCGACCGATGGCGCCCGACGCAGGGGGGGATCCAGATCCACTTCAGCCAGTTCCTGTGCACGCTGGGCTTCAATGCCGATGACGGTAGCGAGCGCTCCTTCATCACCAACTCCCACTGCACGGATC
>CAYGCC010000376.1:0-19560 GCA_964348165.1 uncultured Gemmatimonadota bacterium
CTCTGCCAATTGAGCTACGTCAGCGATTTCAGTAAGCCAAGAAGTATAGACCACAGCTGAAATAGTGTCAACCTCGCTTGGCCAGCTTCCAGCGGCTTCCCGCCGGGGTATCCTCCACCTCCACCCCGGCCCCGGCCAGCGCCTCGCGGATCGCGTCGGCCCGGGCGTAGTCGCCCGCCGCCCGCGCCGACGCCCGTGCCGCCAGCTGATCCTCGATCCAGCGCCGCTGCTCCTCGGACACGGTCGTCTCCTCTCGCTGTGCCAGCGCCAGGACGCCCAGCACGCGGTCCATCGAGTCCAGCGCCGTCAGGGCCGCCTCCGCCTCGGCGGCCCCCACCTGTGGTTCGGCGCGGTCCAGCTCGACGTTCGCCTCCCGCACGAACACGAACAACGCCCCCCATGCCTCAGCCACGTTCAGGTCCTCATCCATCGCCGCCTCGAAGGCGCGGAGCGCTTCGGCCGCCAGCTCCGGCAAACGCGTCGAGGGGAGGTCCGGTCCCTCGACCCGGCTCCCTTCCAACCGGCGACGGAATTCCAGGAGGCGATCCACCGACCGGGCCGCATCCTCGAGCCCGCCCAGAGTGAAGTTGAGCTCGGTTCGGTAGTGGCCCGACACCAGCAGGCGGCGGATCGCCGCCGGGGCATATCCCCGTTCGGTCAGGTCCGCCAGCGTGTAAAAGTTCCCCTCCGACTTCGACATCTTGCCGCCTTCCACCAGCACGTGTCGGGCGTGGAGCCAAAAGCGGGCGAAAGGCTTGCCGGTCGCGCCCTCGGCCTGGGCGATCTCGTTCGTATGGTGGGGAAAGATCAGGTCGACACCACCGGTGTGGATGTCGATGGGCTGGCCCAGGTGGGTCAGGGCCAGGACGCTGCACTCCAGGTGCCAACCCGGCCGGCCCGGCCCCCAGGGTGACTCCCACACGGCCACGTCGCCTTCCTCGGGACGCTCGCCACCCTTCCAGAGCACGAAGTCCCGGGCATCCTCTTTGTCGTACGCCTCATCCCCGCAGGCTCGGCCGCTCTCCCGCAGCGCCGATGCCTCCAACTGCGCCAGCCGACCATACTCGGAGAACTTCGAGATGTCGAAGTAGACCGATCCCTCCGCCTCGTAGGCCAGCCCGCGCCGCAGCAGCTTTTCCACCAGCTCGACCATCTGCGGCACATAATCGGTGGCCCGAGGATAGTGCTCGGCGCGTTCGATCCCCAGGCGGTCGCTGTCCTCGAAGAAGGCGTCGATGAAGGGCTGGGTCAACTCGCGCAGGCTCACGCCTTTCGCAACCGCGGCGTGGATGGTCCGGTCGTCCACATCCGTCAGGTTCTTGACCTGCAGCACCCCCCACCCCTTCCATCTCAAGTAGCGTCTCAGGACGTCCTCGAACAGGAAAGTTCGGAAGTTGCCGACGTGGGCCTGGTCGTAAACCGTCGGGCCACAGGTATAGAGCGTGACGTTCCCCGGCGTGACAGGCTCGAACTCTTCGAGGCGGCGTGAGAGAGTGTTATAGAGACGGAGTGCCATCAGGGAATCGGATCGGACCGCGAAGGATCGCCCAGCTTTACAAGGCTAGCCGGCGCTCGAGCGACGGTCAAGCGCCGGACTCGCGCGCTTGGCCGAACGAGTCGGCGACGGCTTGGAACGCGGCCGCCGGGTCTTTGGCCGCCGTGATCGAGCGGCCGACGACGATGAGGTCGGCGCCGGCCCGGGCGGCGGCCTCTGGGGTGGCGTAGCGGCTCTGATCGCCGGGGTCATCGCCAGCCAGGCGGATCCCCGGAGTCACCACCCTGAGCGCGTCCCCCAAGCTTCTCTTGATCGGCTTAACCTCGGTGGGCGAAGCCACCACCCCTGGCAATCCCGCCCGCGCGGCCAGACGAGCCAGTCGGACTACCTCATCCACGATGGAGACCGGCGAGCGCCCGAATACCTGCTCCACATCCTCACTGGCCAATGAGGTGAGCAGCGTCACGGCGATGACCTCCGGGCCGTCGGTTCCCGCCGCCTCCAGCGCCGCCTCCAGCATCGCCAGCCCCCCGGAGGCGTGGACCGTCAGCATGTGCGCACCGTGGCCGGCGGCCGCTCGCACCGCGCCGGAAACGGTGTTCGGGATGTCGTGGAACTTGAGGTCGAGAAAGACCCGTTTTTCTCGTTTTCGCAGCTCGGCCAGCAGGCCGGGTCCCTCTTGGGCGAAGAGCTGCGCCCCGACCTTGAAGTAAAGGGCCTCGTCCGCCAGCGCATCCACCAACCGCAGGGCGGACTTCCCCGTCGGGAAGTCGAGGGCGACGATGATCCGGTCTTTCGTGTTGGCCTTCATCAGACCTCCAATGCGCCCACCAGCTCGGATAGCTGCTTCACGCCCTGTCCCGCGCAGATATCGCGTATCCCTTGCACCGTCTCCGGGGCCGTGAACGGATCGACGAACATCGCGGTACCGATCTGGACCAGAGTCGCGCCGGCGAGGATGTACTGGAGCGCGTCGGCGGCGTCGCTGATCCCTCCAATCCCGATGACCGGCAATGACACACGCGCGGCGGCGACCCAGGTGGCGTAGACCCCCATCGGCCGAATCGCCGGCCCGCTGATGCCGCCGGTGACGTTCCCGATCACGGGTCGCCGGGACTCGATATCGATCAGCATTCCGGGGAAGGTGTTGATGGTGCTCAGTCCGTCGGCGCCGCATTCCTCGCAGATGCGGGCGAAGACGCCGATGTCGGGGACGTTGGGCGACAGCTTGACGATCAACGGTCGCTCGGTGGTCGCCCGCAGGGCGCGAACCAGCTCGGCCAACGATGCCTCATCGCTCCCAAACATCGTCCCGCCCTCGACATTGGGACACGAGACGTTGATCTCGTAGCCCAGGAATCCGCTCTCGTCGTCGAGCCCCCTCACCACGCGCACGAAGTCATCAACGGTCCAGCCGGCGACGTTCACCAGAACCTGCGCCCGGCGCAGGTTCTCGCGGAGCCAGGGCAGCTTCTCGCGCTTGAAGCCCTCCAGCCCCACGTTGGCCAGCCCGATGGAATTGATCATACCGGCGGGCGTCTCCGAGATGCGGCAGGGCGGATTGCCCAGTCTCCGCTCGGGCGTCACCGCCTTGGTTACGATTCCGCCCAGCTGGTCCACCGCGATGATCTCGGCGTACTCTTCACCATAGCCGCAGGTGCCCGAGGCGAGCAGGACCGGGTTCTGGAAGGTGGCGCCAAACACCCGCTGCGTCAGATCTACCATCGTAGCCGCTCCGCCGCGAACACCGGGCCGTCCTTGCAGACCAGGCTGTAACCCTCGGCACCCGTCCGCGGATCGACGGTCCCGATCGCACAGCCGATGCAGGTGCCCATGCCACAAGCCATATGCTCCTCCACCGCCAGCTGACACGGGACCCCTGCGTCGAGGGCGCGCCGCCGCACCGCCTTGAGCATGAGCGTCGGGCCACAGGCGAGGACGAGATCCACACCGCCCAGCTCCATCCCCTCGATCACCGGGCCGCGCCGCCCGAGACTCCCGTCGTCAGTCCAGATCTCCGGTTCGACCCCAGCGATCTCGACGATCCTTTCCGGGTCGAACACCGCCTTGCCGGTCCGCTCACCGTAAAGCAGACGCACCCGAACCTCTGGCGCGGCCTGCTTCGCCCAACGCGGCAGCAGCAGGAAGGGGGCCAAGCCAACGCCCCCGGCCACGCAAAGCACGTTGCGGGTGGTCCCCAGCTCGAAGCGGCTGCCAAGCGGCCCGAGTAGCAGCCCCGACTCCCCCGGGCGCAGCGCCGCCAAGCGTCGCGAGCCCTCACCGTACTCGCGGATGAGGAGACCGAGCCTGCCGTTCTTTACGGCGGCCACGCTGTTGGGGCGCGGCAAGAACGGGCTCCCCCAGCTTCGGGCGCCAAACCCGATCATGACGAACTGGCCCGGTGCTGCCGTAGCGGCGATCTCTGGGGCGGTGAACTCGATCCAGCGGGTGCGCTCCGCCACCGTTTCGCTGGAAAGCACGGGGCACCAGCTACGAACGATTTTCTGTTTTCGCTTCAACGATTTACGCCGGGCTTTATGTGTCCTCTCCTTCGACGCCATCGGTCCGCGTTCCCCGCTCGTCGGCGGACAGTCATTGCGCCACGGCCCTTCGCCGAGTGCGCGCTTCCTGATCGGCCAAGGCCTCCAACCGCTGGAGCTGTCGCCGCAGCCCCTGCTCCAGCTCCTCGTAGCTAAACTCGGTCTTGTCGCCGCCGATCAAGGCCTGCACGTAAGCCGAGTCGCGGTAGTCTTCCATCAGCCGCCGACGCAGTTCGTCCGGGCTCGGTTCCGGTTCGCTGCCGTCGGGTGCGCTGGAATCTACCGGGGTGAGGGCCAGAGCGGCCAGGATGGCCTTGGGCACCCAGGGGTCATCGGGCTCGGATTCGGCGTACCTCAGGAAAAGATGACGCGCCAGGGCCTCGAGCTTCAGGTTGTCTCGAGCAGTCTCGGCGGCGAGCATCAACCCCAGCCGGCCGTGCTCGATCCAGAACGCCAGCTTGACGACCGTCTCGTTCAACAAGAGCAGCTCCGGGTTACCCATGCCGGCCGGCTGAGAGGCCAACTCCTCCAACCGAGGCTTGAGGGCCAGAAACTCCTCTGCGGTGGTGACTTTGCGCAGATCCGCGCGCAAGATTACGAACTCGCCGTCGTTGGCGGCGGTGGACAGAGGCGCCAGCTTGCTGGTCAGCTGGTAATCAGCCCAAGCTTCCGCCTCGTGGCCCAGGCTCAGGTGCAGGTCCCCGCGCAGTTTGGCCAGCCGCGCCTTGTTAACGGTGGACAAGCGGGATTCCTCTAGGGCGCTGAGGCCCGCGATGGCGCTGGGGGGATCGAGCTCCGCCACCGCTTCGACCGTCTCCAATACCGCCCGCTGGTCCGCGCCCTCCAGCGTGAGCCCCAGGAGGCGCTGCAGCTCCTCCGCCGCCTCCGTGCCGCGTCCGATCGACGCCAGGAGCCGAGTCCGCGCGACGTGAACGGCGGTCCAGTCGGGCCGAAGCGAGCTGACGGTCAACAAGTCTTCGTCGGCCGCTTCAGCGCGCCCCAGCTCGGCCCGAGCCCGCCCCCGGTAAAGCAGAAGCTCCGCGCGCCGGCCTTCCTCTTGGACGACGGGCAGGGCGTGGGTGATGAGGGAGTCGGCTCGGGGGTAGTTGCCCAGGTTGAACTCGGCCGTGCCGAGGAAGACGGCCACCTCGGTGCTGTCGCGCGCGGTTCGGGTGTAGCTCAGCAAGCTCTGCGCCGCGTCTCGCGCCTCTTCCCACTCCTCGCGCAGCAGCCGAGCCCTGACGATCAATCGCAACGCGTCGTCGGCCCATCGGCTTTTCGGCTTGTTGAGAACGATGCGCTCCGCCTTCTCGATGCTGGTCGCCAACGTCGCGCGGCCGCTGGATCCGCTCCCCTCCTCGATCTCATTGACGCCTTGTTGGAAGAGCCGGTTGGCGTTGTAGTAGGTATTGAAGTAGACGCAACCGCTGACGGCGGGTGTGCCAGCCGTAAGCAATACAACGAAGATGAGTGCGACGGCTGGGCGCCTGCGCCTATCCGCCCGACCCATTGGAAGACCAGACCCGCCGGCCATACTCCGCCAAGTAGTTAACGACCGCATCGGCCAACGCATCTGCTATCGTCGCCTGAGACGACGGCGACCGCAACAGCTTTTCCTCGGACCGATTGGACAGGTAGCCGACCTCGACCAGCACGGCGGGCATCGTCGCGCCGACCAGCACCTGGAACGGGCCCTGGCGCACACCACGGTCGGGCGCCGGGAGAGCGGCGCCCATGCTATGATTGATGTGGGTCGCGAATCGTCTCGACTCGCGCAGGTTCGCCGTCGATTGCAAGTCGCTGAGCATGAACTGCAGCGGGTCCAGATCCTCGAGCGAGCGGTTCGCCTCGAACCGCAGCGAGGCGTTTTCTCGAAGCGCCACGCGGCGTGCTTCCTCCGTTCGGGCCAGAGCGAGAAAATAGGTCTCGAACCCGCGGGTCGAGTTCGGTTTTCGCGGCATGGAGTTGCCATGGATCGATATGAATAGATCCGGCGTGGCCTCGACGCCTGCGAGCTGCGCGAAGCGCGGGCGGTCGCCGAGAGCGATGAGGGTGTCCCGCTCTCGGGTGAGAAGCACCTGAACCCCCGGCTCGCGTCCGAGCCGTTGGGCCAGCCGACGCCCGACCGCCAGCGTCACCTCTTTCTCTTTCGTGCCCGATAACCCGATCGTCCCCGGATCCTCCCCACCGTGCCCGGGGTCGATGACCACGAACCAGGGGCGCCCCCGCTCCGGGGCGGCGACCGCGGCCGCAGGCCGCTCGACCAGACGACCATCGAGGTATCGCCAACGCAACGCTTGAGCGCGCGGCAGCCAATCGAGAGCCCAGCTGACAGGGATCATCAACTGGGCACGCCAGCGATAAGGCGGGTTGGGCAGCTGGAAGATGTCCGGGCCCACCGCGAAGAAGGGCGACCCTTCCGCGAAGCGGATCCGCTCGCCCTCGACTCGCATCGCGTCGTCGGTCCACCGATAGCCCAGCGCCTCGGCCAGCGCAACCGCCGGCGCGGCCGGGTAGCCGCGGTGGCGCTCCACGGGTACGGAGCGAGTCGCTCCGCCTCGCACGATGATCAGCGACTCCGCCGTCGGTCGCGCCCAGCCCAATCCGGCCAGCAGCACCAGCAGCGCGGCGCTAACGCCGGCGACGTGCCCGCCCCATCTCCCGTTCCGCTTCACGCTTCTTGATATCCTCCCGCCGGTCTCGATGTCGCTTCCCCCGCGCCAGGGCGAGCTTGAGCTTCGCCACACCGTTGCGGAAGTAGATCTCCAGAGGAATCAGCGTCAGGCCCGCCTGCTCCACGCTTCCGCTCAAGCGCCGGATCTCCCGGCGTTGCAGCAGCAGTTTGCGCCGCCGCTTGAACTCGTGGGCCTCGGGGCCCGCCGGCTTGTAGGGTCCGATATGCAGGTTGTACAGCCAAGCCTCCCCACCCTCCACTCGAGCGAAGGCATCGGAAAGGCTCGCGTTGCCGTCGCGCAGCGACTTGACCTCGCTCCCCAGCAGCACCATACCCGCTTCGAACGTCTCGAGGATATGGTACTCGTGGTGCGCCTTCCGATTCCGGGCGACTAGCTTTACGCCGTCTCTGGACATGGGAGCTTCGGCTGGAAACCGTGGGGGTTCTCTATTATCGCTACAGCCTTCGCCCGGCGCAAGTGACGCCTACTCCAGCACTTCGATCTGCTCGCGGCGCACCCGCCTGAGCTCGTGCACCTGCGCCACCTCCGCTCCGAGCACGAAGAAGATCGCCAGGTAGTAAAGCCAGACCACCACCACGACCAGCGTGGCGATACCCCCGTAGATCGAGCGATAGCTGGCGAGGCGCGTCAGGTAGAAGGCGAAGCCGAACTTCAACAGCTCCCAGCAGATGGCGCTGAAAGCCGCGGCGGTGATGGCCATGCGCCACGGCACGCGCCGAGCTGGCATATATTTGTAGAGCAACAGGAAGAGCAAAAAGATGAAGGCCAGGGCGGTGATCTGTGCCGAGATCGCCTCGAGGATCCCGACATGGGCAGCGGAAAGGCCGAGGAAGTCGAAGCCTCGGGCCTTCGCCAGGTTGAAGACGATGGTGATGCCGATATTGAGGATCACCAACACGCTCGAGACCAGAACCATCTCGGCGTCGAAGATCTTCCCCTGGATAATTCCCCGGCTCTGGCGGAGGTCGAACACTTCACGAAGCACGGCGCGAATGGCCCCGAACAGCCGGGTGGAAAACCAGACAAAGGCGGCAAAGCTGATGAGACCGATCGCCTGCCCGCGCTCGACCGCAAGCGAGATGACCTCTTCCGGCAGGTTGCGGCCGGCGGTTTCTGCGGCGCTCTCCCCCAGAACCGGGACCACCACGTCGAGGTAACGGCGTAGCTGCTCGATCGGCTCGACGCCCGCCGCCTCGGCGGCGGCCTCGAGCGTCAAGCTGAGGAGGGAGACGATGATCAGCAGGAAGGGGACGGCGGCGACCAGGACGCTGAAGGTCAGGCCGCTGGCGAGGACGAAGATGTTGTCGTCCTCGGCCTTCTCCATCACCCGGACGACGTAGTCCTTGAGGGCCGCCCACAGCTCGCCAGTGGCACGCCGGGCTCTGCCCAGCCAGCGGCGTTGTTCCGGACGTGGCTGGGCCGAGTCGGGGGCTTCCACAGCGGGTGACGCCGCGGGCGAGCGGTCGATCGGCTAGGCCGACTCCTCGGCGGACTCTGCCTGTTTGCGGGTCGCACGCGCCTCGGACATCTGATCATCCAGCTCGCTGCGCGCCGCCTTCGCGGCCTTGCGCCCGGCATCGATCGCCTGTTGCGCCCGCTGCCGTCCCTCGGACACGGTACGCTTGGCCGTCTCGTACCGGTCTTCAACCTGTTGGCGCCCCTGCGCGAACGCGTCCTGGAACGTCTCCTGCAGCTCACCGGCCTTCTCTTCGGCACGCTCCCGCAAGCGCCGCGCCCGCTCTTTCAACTCCTGCTGGGTCTCGGCGCCTGACTTCGGCGCCAGCAGCAGCGCCGCCGCGGCGCCCAGCAGGGCGCCCCAGATGAACGGAACGAACCCAGAACCCGATCGTTCGATTACCACGTAAGGCACGCCTTCATCATCGTAGTCAGCCATAACCAGTTTCCTTTCACTCTAGATTGTCCGTGCCCGCACGCTGGCGTTAGCCCTCGCGCAAGGCACGGCGCAACTCCTCCATGTTTACCGGCCGGCCGAACTCGACCCAGCGGATCCCCTCGGCCTCGACCCGCTCGCTCAGCTCTCCCTTGGCGCAGAGGATGGCCTCAGCCGCCGACTCGGTCAGTCGCTCGCTCGCATCGGCCGGGGCCGCCACGTCCACCTGGTGGCCTTCCCTGGCCAGAGCCCGGGCCAGCGCATCCCGCAGCGGACCTTCAGGGTGAACGAGGAGGACGCGCCGGCGGGCCATAGCGACCTCGCAGATTGACGGGGGCCAAAACCGCAGTTACGCAAGCAAAGATAGGTGGCGGCAGAAACGAATTCAACAAGCAACAACGAGGTGCGGCGCTTTTGCGCGATCGGGAGCGGCTAGCCGATCTCGATCTCCAACCCATCGAAGGCCGGACTCACGTCCTCCGGCAGTCGCCCAACGGTGTCGTCGTAGTCGAGCCGGTGGGTGAGGTGGGTGAGATAGGTCCGTGGCACGCCCAGGCGACGCGCCGCCGCCACCGCCTCCTCCACATTGAAGTGCGTCGGGTGCGGGCGTCCCCACCACAGCGCGTTAATCACCAGCACCTCGACCCCCTCCAGCACCGCCTGCGCTTCCGGTGGGATCTCTTTGCCATCCACGATCACGCCGAGACGACCGACGCGAAAACCGCACGACCGCGTGTCGCCATGTGGGAACGCCAAAGTTTGCAGTTCGAAGCCGGCGACCCGCAGCGCATCGCCCGGCTCGAACGTGTGCAGGTCGATCTCGGGGGCGCTGGTCCCTTGGCTCGGCTGTATCGCCTCGTCGAAGATGTAGGGAAAGCGGCTGCGGAGCTCGGCAGCATGCTCTTCCGCCACGTACATCGGCAGCGCGCCTCGACCACGCATGCTGAATATCCGCAGATCGTCAATGCCGTGAAGGTGGTCGGCGTGCAGGTGAGTGACAAAGACCGCGTCCACCCGGTCGATCTCGGCGGTCAGGAGCTGCAGCCTGAGCTCGGGCGGTGTATCGACCAGAAGCATCTGGCCCTCCGACTCGAGCGCCAGGCAATGGCGAGCGCGGCGGTTCTTTGGATTGTCGGATGTGCACACGGCGCACTCGCATCCGATGACCGGCACGCCGAAGCTGGTGCCCGTGCCCAGAAAGGTTAGTCTCACGTCAGCGTCTGGATCCGCACCAGGTTCGTGGTGCCGCGCACATGAAACGGGATACCGGCGGTCACCACGATGCGATCGCCCGGACGAGCGAGGCCGCGCTCCAGCAGTCCGGCCCGGGCGACGTCCCACATGTTGTCCCAGCTCGCCTCCCGCGGACACAGCAGCGGCGCGACACCCCAGACCAGGGCGAGCTGACGTACCACACTGGGTTCGTCGGTCACCGCCAGAATCGGCACCGGCGGCCGCCGCGAAGAGACCACCCGGGCGGTGAAGCCGCTGCTCGTAAGAGTGACGATCGCCGGCGCCCGGATGGCCCGAACCGCCTCGAGCGTCGCGCAGGCCACCGCCAGCTCGCTGGACGTCGGGCCGGACTCCGCTGCGGACGCCGCCGGCACGTCGTAGGCCGGTCCTGTCGCCAATACCGAGCTCGCCGATTCGATCTCGCGGATCACGCGGGCGAGCGCCCGCACCGCCGCCACGGGGTAGCGGCCGATCGCCGTCTCGGCGGCCAGCAACACCGCATCCGTCCCATCGAGAATAGCGTTGGCGACATCCGAGACCTCAGCGCGGGTGGGGCGCGGCCGCTCCACCATCGACTCCAACATCTGGGTCGCGATCACGACGGGGCGATAGCGTGTGTTCGCCTTTCGCACCAGGCGCTTCTGGACCAGCGGTACCTTCTCGAATGGTAGCTCGGTGCCCAGATCTCCTCGCGCCACCATCACCGCGTCCGCCTCTTCGATGATCGCGTCGATCTCACCGAGCGCGACCTCTTTCTCGATCTTCGCCATCACCAGAACGTTCTCGGTAAGCCGCGAACGCAGGTCGCGCACGTCCTGCGCCGAACGTACGAACGACAGCGCCACGCAATCGGCCCCAACCTCGAGCGCCAGCTCGAGGTCCGCCTCATCTTTTTTCGTCAGAGCCGGCGCCGAGACTCGAACCCCAGGAAGGTTGATCCCCTTACCCCCGGAGATGGCACCGCCCAATACGACCTCGGCCTCGACCCGCGGAGGCGCTACGCCCCGCACGCGCAGCTCGATTCGGCCGTCGTCGAGCAGGATCCGGTCGTCCACCGCCAGCTCTTCCGCGAGCCGCTCGTAGGTCACGGGCAGATCGTCCGGCCCGGCCTGCTCGCTCGGCGCCAGCACGAGGCGTTCACCCTCCTCAAGGTGGCGGAGACTTCTCAACTCGCCCACCCGCAGCTTGGGGCCCCGCAGGTCGACCAACAGCGCCAGCGGCTTCCCGCTGCTCTCTGCGCACTCGCGCAGCGACCGGGCCACGGCCCGCACCTGTTCCGGCGTGCTGTGCGACATGTTGAGACGGGCTGCATCCATCCCGGCCCGGCTCAGCGCCTGGATCGTCTCCGGGTCCGACGAAGCGGGTCCCAGGGTGCAGATGACTTTCGTCTTGAGCAGCTGTTCTTTTCCGCCGTTCATCGCGGACAAACTCTCAGGCGCCCGGACCTGCGTCAAACGCGGGCTCAAGGACGAAACTGATTCCAGAGGTCCGGAGCCTGAGCCGCGAGATCGCGCAGGTCCGCCGCGACCGAGAGGATGGCGCGGGCGGGATCGAATGGGTTGCCCGGCGGCACCGACACCCCCGGCGTGAACGAGCCCGCTTGCGGCTCGGCCATCACGATCGCGACGGTCAGGGTCAGGCTCTCGCCGGGAGCGAGCTGAAGGGGACCGTGCGCCTCGGTGAGACGGTAGTCGCCCTGCTGAGTCGGGGCATGGCCGATATCCGGCGACGGGTGGTCGGCGATCGGATCGCCCGCGGCAAGGCGCCCCGCCAGCAGACGCCAGCCGAGGCCGTGACGGTTGCCGTCGTCCCAATCGTCGGAGCGGCGCCAGAAGGTGAGGTTGCGCTCGGTCGCGCCAACGGGTGGCTGCACGCTGACCAGCCCGACCATCGCCGGCTTGTCCGCGAAGGTGCCGAGGACGGCGTCGCTGAAATCGGCGTCGTAGAGGAAGGTCAGATCGAGATTCGGGTCGAAGCTGCCGACGTCGTCCTCCGAGTCGCCGATGTCGGCGTCGAGGCCAAAGCCCAGGTAAAGCTGGGTGAACGTGAAGCCGCCCTCCGGCACCCACGGGTAGAGGCGCCGGTAACGCTCATCGGCGCTCACGTTCTCGACCACGAAATGCAGGAACAGCACATCCTCTACGACGGCGCTGTCCACGCCCACCAACGTTTCGGTGACCGCCAGCCCCTGCAGCGATTCGCCCTGGAAATTACCGGTGCCCCAGTATTGCAGCTCCATCACCTGCCGCCTGGGGGTCGACGTTTCGGTCCGGGGTCGGCGGCCCACCCAGGCGATCTCGAACAGCTGGCTGGCCAGCGTGTCCCCCGCTAACAGACCGGCGTCGTCACCGAGGATCGCCGCCACCAGCAGCCGACCGCCGGCGGCGTAGCTCGTCCCCGATCCCGCTGGCCACTCCAGGGCCGGCTGTCCGAAGACGAAGCCGGCGCAAGTGTCGCCGTTACTGTTGGACCGGCAGCGCACCCGCCCCTGGTCGATCACGAAGGGGCAGTCGAGCCGACAGCCGCCCTGAAGCGCCGCCTCGACCGTGTCCAGGCTCTCCTCGGGCACGGTGACGGTGTCTTCCCAGATGAACACTTCGTTGTTCGCGGTGGCCAGGCGCAGCCCCAGGCGGTGGGGACCGGCGGCGATCTCGTTGAGCGTCGTGGGCGTGGTCCTCTGGAGCGCGCCGCCGTCCAAGAATATTTCGGCGCCCTCCGGATCCGATATGACCGTCAGATTGCCGAAAACCGGCACGGTCGGCCGGTCACGCCCGTCGGAGCAGGCGCTGATCGTCCCGATGAAAAGGAACGCGCCCAGGACCGATAGAAGGGACCGCTCAGCCTTCACGCGCTGCCTCGAGTCGCGTAACCAGATCGGAGAGAACCTGTCCGGCCGCGCCCCGCAGAAAGATGTCCATCAATCGCGTCAACTCCGAGGGCACGACGTTCACCTCGATCAGCATAGCGCCGCCGGCCCGTGCCAGCAAAGGAAGTCCCGCCGCTGGATAGACGAGGCCGGACGTACCGACGACGAGCATCACATCGCACCTGCGAGCCAAGCGCTCCGCCTCGTCGTACGCGCCGGGAGGTAGGCTCTCACCATACCAGACGACGTCGGGTCGAATGTTCGAGCCGCACTGTTCGCAGAGTGGGGGCTCCACCGAGCCCTCGACCTCCGCCAGCGGGGGCTCCAACCGGACGGGGTGCCCGTGGTCGAAGCACTTGAAGCGACTGAGGTTCCCATGTAGCTCCAGCACCGTGTGCGATCCCGCGCGCTGGTGCATCCCATCGACGTTTTGGGTCACGACCACGACCCGCGGCACCAGCGCCTCCAGACGCGCCAGCGCCCGGTGGCCCGCGTGCGGACTGCTGCTCTGCACCAGGTGTCGCCGGTAGTTGTACCAACCCCAAACCCGGGCGGGATCGCGACGAAACCCATCACGCGTGGCCAGCTCCTCGGGCCGGTAGCGCGCCCAGAGGCCCTGTTGCGCCTCGCGAAAGGTCGGAACACCGCTCTCCTTCGACATCCCCGCCCCCGTGGCCGCGACGAGCAGCTCGGCCTGCAGGATCGCCTTGACCGCCTGCTCCAGCTCGTCCATCAGCACCCGCCCATCACTGAACGGACGTCTCGCTCATGCTCGAAAGACCACATCACCGCCCACCACCGTCGCCACCACCTGGGCGCAGCGGATACGCTCGGCATCCGCCAGCGCCAGATCCGTATCCCAAGCGGCGAAATCGGCCAGACAACCCGGGGCGAGACGGCCGCGGAGTTCTGCGTCCCCGGCCGCGCGAGCCGGTCCCCGAGTGTAGGCCCAGAGCACCTCCGCCCCGCTCAGCCGTTCCTGTGGGTGCCAGCCGCCCTCGGGGTGCCCGCGGCGGTCGCGGCGCGCCATCGCGGCGTAGAACCCCTCCCGCGGATCCGGCGCCTCGACGGGTGCATCCGAGCCGAAGGCCAGGACCGTACCGGCAGTTCGAAGGCTGCGCAGCGCCATGGTGCTCCGACACCGCTCCACACCCCAACGCGCCTCCGCCAGCGGAATATCGGTGAGCAGGTGAGACGGCTGCATCGAGGCCACGATACCGCCGCGGCCGGCCCGGCACAGATCGTCCGGATGCACACACTGAAGGTGCTCGACTCGGTGCGGGATGCGTAGCCGCCGCGACTCCACCCGCTCCAGCGCATCCAGAGTCATCCGAACCGCCGCATCTCCGATGGCGTGGACCGTGGCGGCCAGCCCGGCCTGGGCGGCGCGTTCGACATCGGCGCGGAACTCCTCCGGCTCGAGACGACGCACGCCCCGCTCCTCGCTGCCCGCGTACGGTTCCAGCATCCAGGCGGTCATCGAACCGAGCGCACCATCGGTGAAGTACTTGATCCCACCGATTCGCAGCCAATCGTTGCCAAACCCGCTGACGACGCCCATCTCGATCAACGCGCCCAGGAACCGCTGCGGCATGTGGTGAAGCACCCTTAGCCGCAGCGCACCCGCCCCTTCCAGATCCTGCACTAGCCGGAACGAATCCGGGCCCTCCACCGAGTGGACCGCCGTCACACCCAACCGGTGGAGTGCCGCCTGACCCTCCAGCAACGCCGACCGCCGCTCGGCATAACCGGGACGCGGCCGACCCTCGTACCACCAGTCGAGCGCCCGCTCCTTCAAGACGCCGGTGAGCCGGCCCTCCTGATCCCGCTCCAGCGATCCGCCCGGCGGCCCGGCACGGTCGCGGCTGACGCCCAGACGCCGCAGGGCTTCGGAGTTGAGCCAGCCCGAGTGGAGGTCGTGAGCGATCAACGCTACGGCGCGGCCCTCGGCGGCAGCGTCGAGATTCGCCAGCTCGGCCTGCGGGCGTAAGGCCGGGTCCCAGCCTTTGAACTCGAGCCAGCCCTGAGCCGGCGCCGACCGTGCCGCCCCCCGAACTCGCTTCAGCACCTCGGCCATCGACTCCGCCTCGGATAGATCGGCCACACCCCGACCGACGCACCACTCCACCAGGTGGATGTGCGAGTCGCTCAGACCCGGTACAACGGTCGCACCGCCCAGATCCAGCCACTCCGCCGAGCCACCCACTCGCGCCTTCACCTCGGCGAAGGAACCGATCGCTTCGATCCGCTCGCCCCGCCAGGCGAGACACTCCACTTCCGGGCGCGCGCGATCCATCGTCCGGATCAGGCCGGCCCGGACGGCGATAACTCGGTCAAATGACACTTTCACGTGGGGAGAACCGGCAGAGCCACGCCCGCCCGCTCGACACCCGCCCGCGCCGAGCCGTCGTCGGCGAAGTGATCCCGACGGGGGTCGCGGCCGTCAGTCCGGCGACCCGCCGAGGCCCTCGACCAGCTCCGGGCGGTGACGGGCGATCCAGTCGTGCAGCGACCGCACCTGGGTCATGGAGAGCTTCTGTACGGTCTGCAACGGCAGACCGGGAATCACGGCGGCCAGAGAACGCCGCATCAGGTAATCCCGCTGCTTCCGACGCAGATCCGACGGGATGCTCGGCCCGCTGGGCGATTCGGGGATCGGCTCGAGCAGCGTCTGGAAACTATGGATTTGTCGGTCAGAAAACGATTCCGGAATCTGGTGTCGACGGCGGCCGATGAAGAAGGATCCGTCGGACTCGACTTTACTCGCTCTTGCCATGCGTCATCCTTGAGGCGATGTGTCGAAGAGACTCGCTCCCCAGGCTGAAAAAGCGGATTGGCTTACCATTTCTCGGGAGTGCAACTGCTGGATATTACTTCCCCGACCGGCGACTGGCAAGAAAAACCGCGCCGCGCCGCCGTTCGGCGGCCGGGCGGCGGCGGTCAAGCGTCGCCCGGGGCCCGAGGCGACGCCTCGATGACGTAGAGCGGGACGCTGGTCAGGTGGCGCTCGTCGAGCATCACCTCGAAGGAGTAATCGCCGGGGCGGGGGAAGGAGACGCCGCTCAAGCCGAGGACCACATGAGGGCGGATGGGGCGGCCGGGAGAGCCGGCGGGCACCTGGAGGGGACCCTCGGCGCGAAACAGCTGGCCACCGTCGGCGTCGATGAGCCGGACCACGAGGTGGTGGGCACCCTCCTCGGTGAAATCGGCTTTCACCCTGAGGACGAAGACCATGGCGGCGTGCCGGAAGGGGAACTCCCGGGCCCAGATCGTATCGAATACGCCCAGGAGGTTGAGCTTGCCTTCCTGACTGACGTTGGCGGCGTCGGCGATGACGGCAAAATCCAGATCCATCCGGGCCAGAGCCTCGCCGGTTTATCTGCGGTGGGTCAGGGCCAGAAGAAGGTGCGGCTACTGAGCCTCAGCAGTGTACGCGCCCTGGAGCCTGAGTCAAGGCAGGCCGCACGCGGCCAGGGCTCGACGAGCGATTACTGCAAGGCCGGTTCTTCCTTCAGGGCGGCGACCAGCGAGTCGACGTCGGGCAGCCTTCCGTAGTACCCGAGGTAGCGGGCGATCCGTGAGAGCTGCGGCCAGTCGAGCGGGTCGATCATGTAGGCCACGCGCAGGTTTCCGTCTCCCCGACCCCGGGCACCCACCATTCGCTGCATGACCGCCTGGCTCTTGAGCGCACCGACGTCGTCGCGATAGCGCTTGAACAGCTCATCGTAAGCCAGGGTCGCGTCGGTCAACCGACCGTCCCAGGCCAGTCGATCAGCGTTGATGCGCAGGCGTTCCCGCTCGGTGGCGCGCTCGCTCAGCAGCCAGGCCGCCTCCAGGGCCGTGCGGGCCCGAGACCGTTGTCCGCGCAGCGCGTAGGCTTCGGCCATCAGTCTGTAGGCCAGGGCGAAGGTCGAGTCGCGCTCCACGGCCTCCCGCGCCGCCTGTACCGCGTAGTAGTGGCGGCCCGCAAACAGGTGACGTCTTGCCTCGGCGTAGGCGTTGAGCGCCGCCGGCGAGTCCGTGAGGCTTCGGGCCGGGGCGACGCTGTTATCGACCTGCCCGCGCGGCTCACCCAAACGCTTGCGAACGGTACGCGACAACCCCGTCAGCGTGGCCAGCGCATCGATGGAGTCGGACACCGCGGCGGCGATGCCGTAGAGCGTGTCCCCAGCCGGGCTCAGCACCTGCAGCGCTATGGTGTCGGCTTCCTGTCCGCGACGCAGCCGAGCTTCAATCACGGCCGCGTACCCAGCGGACTGAGCCACATCGAGCGCTCGGGCCACAGGCAGGTCTTCTGAAGTGCCGCCACCCAGGCCGCTGGCCGATATAAGCGCGCGTTCCCGGGGCACAACGCTGAAGTAACCGGCCTGAACCAGATCCGATTCCAGCGCTACGGTCAGAGCCGCTGGAGAATACACTCCCGCGCTGCCCGCCCGGTTGGGCCCGTTCGCTGACGAACCGGCAGCCTCTCCAATCGACGCGCTATTCACGACTTCGACATCCGACACCAGCACCCATTGTCCGGAGCTCGAGAGCAGGGGTCCTGCCAGCACCTCGGCGATCTTGGACACCGACGTCTCCACAAAGGCCGGGGTTTTCACCGCCACGTTGGGGACCGCCACCTTGGGAACCGTGACTTTGGGCAGGGTGACCTTCGGCAGTGACGGCGCTTCCACCTCGGGAAGCGAGGCGGGTATCGCGCTGCCTACCCCTCTGACCAGCCGATAAAGATCGGGGCCGAAGACGAAGGCGACCACAGCCATGGCCAGCGCGGCAGGCAGGAAAAGCAGCAGTCGTGCACGCGACGGCCGGCCTGCCGGCCGACGGTCACGCGCCTTCGCACGTCCAGCGGCCCGGAACCATTGCCGGGCCTTGACCTTCCCGCCGACCGCCGTCCTGGCCGGTTTGACGCTGGGGGCCGCAGTCGCGCTGGCGACCGGTTCGCTGACGGGCGACCGGGGCGCCTTGGCCTTCTTGCTCACGCGCCGCGGCGCCTCGACTTTCTCTCTCGGCTTGGCGACAGCGGCTTCATGAGCCTTCGCCGCTCGCCGCTCGTGCCGGCGGGCGCGGGCAGCCTCGATGCGCTCCTTGCCGGCGCGGCGTCCCCCGGCGGCGACCCGCGTGGCGGTGCCCGCAACCCCACGACCGCCCGCTCCGAACAGACGGCCCACCAGCGTCACGGAACGGAGGACGGCCCACCCGCCCCGTCCGAGCAAGCGGAGCGCGCCGCTGAACACCGCCCAGACAACGCCCAACCCCGCACGCACGGCCCGAAGCATTCCGCGAACCCCGCGACCGATCGCCTGCCCCACTCCGGCAACCAGTCGCCAGATCGCGCGCCCAGCGGCGGCAGCGAAGCTACCCACGACCTTGAGGATTCGAAGCGTGATCCCCGGGACTTTTGCCAACCCGGCGGCCACCGCAAGCGCGGCAACACCCAATAGGCGCAACGCTTCTGCCCGCAGCGGCTCCAAGTCGTCCCAGACCCGGCGGAGGAAGGGGCCCCACGGCTTGCGGACGGAGGTCACCTCGTGCTGGATGGGCCGGTACTTCCGATCCACGTACTGCTTCTTAGCCGGACGCGCGTCCCTTGGCGCGTCGTCGTCGATGATGGGTCGTCGCGCGCCTGGCATGGGCGTGCCTCTCGGCGGCCCGGTCGGCGGGATCTCGGTCAGGCTCGAGAACGGGTCGCTGGACTCCGCCTCTGTCTCGGATGGGGGGGGCTTCGTCGCTCGAGCTGCCCCGTATGGAAGCTCGAGATCTACCTTCTTCGGCGGTCTGGACGCGGCCGGCCGTCTGGCGTCAGCCGGCGGTTTGGCAGCGGCGGGCGGTTTGGTGCCAGCCGCCGCCTTCGACGCCGCGGGCCGTGTCCTGTCAGCCGGCGGTTTGGTGGCGGCGGGCGCCTTGCTATCAGCCGGCGGCTTCGACGCCGCGGGCCGTTTGCTGTCAGCCGGCCGCTTCGACACCGCGGGCTGTTTGGTGTCGACCGGCGGCTTGGCGACCGCCTGCGGCTTCGATACACCCGGCGGTTTTGCGACCCCGAGGTCGAGCTTTTCCGCCGAGGCGATGTCGACCACCTCTTCCCACTGATCGTCCGCAGACGCCTTGCCCGCGGTGGCACCATCGTCCGCTGATTCTGCGGCTGGCGCGCTCTTGGCCGCGGCGGGCTTCTTACGGGCTCGACCCTTCACACCCGGCTTCGCATCGGAGGAGATGGCCGACCCGGGCTGGAAGCCGGGGATGGCCGGTAGTCCCTCGTCGTCACCCTCAGAACTTGTGGCCCCATCAGCAACCGCCGGCCCCGACTTATCCGCCGCCTCAGGCAGCGCCGCCGGCGGCCGAGCGTCCTGCTTCGCCTGGTCCGGCGGTGCCTTGGCAACACCCTTTGCGGTCTCGACGCCACTGAGGAAGACGTGCTGGGACACGACCTGCATCACTTGCGCCGCCGGTTTGGAGACGCCGCTTTGTTTCAAGCGGGAGAGGTAGTCGGCATACGCATCAGAAGCCTCCTGCTCCCGCCCCGAACTCGCAAAAGCGTGCAGCAGTCCGGCCACCGGCTCCGGTCGCATCGGCGCCCGATCCACCAGGACCTGCCACCATTGAGCTGCCCTATCCCAGCTGTTCTGCTTTTCGGCGCGGCGCGCCGCCGAGATCATCGCATGGCTCCACGCTCTCTTGAGCCGGCCCCGCTCGCGCTGCGCCCATTCATCGTAAGAGCGCGCCCCGGACTCGAAGCCATCGAGAAACTCGCCCAGGTACAGCTCCGCAACGTGACCCGCATCGTCGCCGTCGATGGCCGAATCAACATCTTTCGTATCCAGCCAGACCCCGCTGACGGC
>CAYGCC010000377.1:0-32050 GCA_964348165.1 uncultured Gemmatimonadota bacterium
AGCGTGTCGGGCTTGTCGATGCTCGACTCGGCCAACGTGCCGCTGGTGTTCAACCTCAGATTTCCGAGCGCCAGTCCGGAGCTTAGACTCCCGTTGATCGCGGCCCGGTCGGGCTGCCGGATGACTACAGTGTCCGTGACCGTCGTATCGTTGCCCAGGATGGTGGTGTCGCGGGGAACAAACTGCGTCACCGGATCGGTGCTCGAAAACTGATAGCCGAAATTCGTGCTGCCCGTCCAGGTCAGCCCGTTGTACCAGCGCGCCTCGAGCGGAGAGCGAGCCGGGGTGATGACAATCGGTGTCAGCGTGAGCGAGAGCTGAGGCAGCTGGGTCGTCGTCGTACCCCCTTCGGTCAAAGGCTGGACCCGCTGACCGCTCAGACTGAGGTTGCCCCAGTTGAAGCGCCGCGAAAAACCGACGTCGGAGCGGATCTGCTGGGTCAAACGTTCCGGATTGAATTCGTTTTGTCGCTGGAATCTCTGGCTGGAGACGAACTGCACCGACGCCCTGAGGTCCGCGCGCTCCCCGAACCTCTGACTGTGATTCCAGGCCAGAGAGATCTCCCTCCCGCCATCCGGCAAGAAGAACTGCGAGTGGCCCAGTCGCCCGTTCAAGAATTTCTTGCGCCAGCGATAGCGATAGAAAGCGTCGATCCGCGTCCAGACCGAGCTCCACCAGTCCAGGCTGATCTGCGCATCCATGTAGTCGCTGATCGCCCAGTAGTACCCGACGTTCGAGACATGCCGGTTGCGGCCGCTCGAGTTGCGGACCACATCGTTGACTCCGAAGCGCGGCGTGAGGATGCCGCTGTGGCGACCCCGACGGATATCCTGCGCCATGAAGGGGAACCAGAATACCGGCACGTCGCCGAAATAAAGCCGTACCGGCCAGGCCACGACGATGTGGCCGAGCACCAGCTTGATCCGATCTGAAGCGAAACGGTAGTGCGGTTCGGGGAGATCGCACGACGTGAACAGTCCACTCTTCACCCAGAGTGTGTCGCTCCCTTCCAGGGTGAAGTTTCCGGTGACGTTCCAGACTTCCCACTTCGTCCGCCCGTTGACCACGGTGCCGATCTTCCGGTCCGTGTGGTAGAAGAACGGCCCCTCCTCGCTGTCTACCTCCTCCCCTTTGGCGTTGATCAACTTGGATTTACCGAAAGCGGTGAAATAGCGGCTCTCGCTGTCGTAGACGACGGAGTCGGCGAATAAGCGGTCGCCGGCACTCTCGATGTTTGCACGCTCGCGGATTCGCAGCGAGCTATCCTGGGTCCGAAACCGCAGGGTGTCCCCCCGGTAAATGACGGGGCGATAACCCGTGCGCTGCATCAGGGCGCGCATGATCGAGTCGGGCTCGGGGAAAGGTTCGCGAGTGTCCAGCGAATCGGCCGGCAGCGAGTCTTGGCCGGCCGCCCGCAGGCTGTCGGCGACCGCCGGTCGTCGCACCTGACCACGGCGCGCCTCGGGCCGGCGCGGGCGAACCCGTGTGGTGTCTTGCACCGTTGCGCTGGCAAGGTCGACCGCTGGGCGCGCGGGCTCTGCGGCCAGTTCGAAAGCGCTCGCTAGCAGCGCGGTCAACGCCACCACGGCCAGGGCGAAACGTGTCCGTTGCGCGGTAGGATCAGTCCGCGATCGCCTGGGCGCGGTGCTCGGCGAGCTGGCGGCGGTCCACCAAGGCAACGAGAAGAATCGAGAGTTCATAAAGCAGGACAAGCGGCCCCATCATCATCAGCATGGTGCCTACATCTGCCGGCGTGAGAATCGCCGAGACCAGCGAAACCGCAACGATCGCGTGACGCCTAAAACGTCGCAGCGTGTCGGCGTTGATCAGACCCAAGAAGGCAAGGAGCAGCAAGACCAGCGGCAGCTCGAAGATCACACCAAAGGCCAAGATCAGGCGGGTCGCGAATCGCAGGTACTCGCCGATCGTAATGATCGGCGACAGCGCCTGGGTTTGAAACCCAAGCAAGAAACGCAGGCCGAGCGGCAAGACTAAGAAGTAGGCCATCGCCACACCCAGCAAGAACAACACGAATCCCCCGGCCAGAGCGGGCACCACTACCTTCTTTTCGCGGTCGAAAAGAGCAGGCGAAAGGAACGCCCAGACATGATAGACGATGATCGGCAACGCCAGGATCAGCCCGACGACGAACGACAGCTTCAGCGTCACGGTCATCGGCTCGGTCGGGCTCGTGAACATCAGCATGCCTTCGGGCACCAGCGGCGTGATCGGACGCTTCAAGAGACCGATGACGTCGAGTTCGGTGACGAGGAAGAAGCCGAGGATGGAAAGGCCCAGCACCGTGGAGGCGACCCAGATGAGACGGCCGCGAAGCTCCTCCAGGTGATCGAGGAACGGCATCTCAGCGGCGCCCTTCGCCCGCTTCATTCGCGTTTCCTCACACGCTTTCGCGGTTTACCCCGCCGTTCGTCGTCTGACAGCGCGGACTCCAGGAAGTCCAGCTGGGCCGCATTGTAACCGCTTCGCTCACTCAACTCTCGGATCGCCTCGAGGTATTCCTCGGGGTCCTGGAAGTTAGTGTAAACGGAGGCGAAGCGAACGTAGGCCACTTGGTCAAGATCCTTCAACCGATCCATGACCTGCTCGCCGATCTGCCGGCTTTCCACTTCCCCGGACTCGCTCCGCTCAAGAACCTCTTCCACCGCGTTCGCGATATCTTCGATCTGCTCTGTCGTGACCGATCGCTTCGTGCAAGCGACTTTGATCCCGCGGATCAGCTTGTTTCGGTCATAAGGTTCGTAGCTGCCGTCACGCTTCTTGACCGACAGGGCCCGTTCTTCCACGACCTCGTATGTCGTGAAGCGCCGGCCGCATTCCTGACACTCACGACGTCGGCGAACGGCACGCCCCTCACGGCTCGTGCGCGAGTCGACTACGCGATTCTTCGTCTGACTACAATAAGGACAGCGCATGGGAGCGCGTTAGGAAGGAGTGGAGCGCCCGGCCGGCAGCCGAGCGAGGCACTAGCGACAGTTTAGCCGCTCGGCCTGATCGCGGGCCAGTCGAGACTCATCACTCCGGGGATAGCCTGCCAGCACACGTTGAAAATACTGACAAGCAGTGTCTTTGTTCCCCCTCTCGGCCTGTAGCAGCCCCGCCTTGTAGAGGGCGGTTGGCGCCGCCCTCGAGTTGGGGTAAAGCTCGACGACGCGATTGTACTCCCGGATCGCCAGCTGGGCCTGGCCTTCGGCCCCGTAGGTCTCCGCCACATAGTACTGTGCGTCGGGCGCCAGCTCATCCCCCGGGTAGCTGACCAGCAGCTCCTGGAATCCGGTTCTGGCCGTGTTGTAAGCGCCGCGGCGAAACTGCTCCACCGCCGCAGAGTACAGCGACCGGGCCCCGCCCGGGGCAGGCATCGGCTCGCTCACGGCGGGCGCCGCCGCCGTGTCCGCGCCCAGCCCCTCCAGATCGGAGCGCTCCGCCTGCCGCTGTTCCACCCGTCCGCGCAGCCCCCGCAAGACGATCTGGCTCTGGCCGAGCAGCTCCTGAATCGTCACCAGCTGGCGCTCCATGTCGTCCAGCTGGCGCAGCACATCACCGCGCACCGACACGACCACTGACCGCTGCTCGTCGAGCGCCTCGGAGACCGAGCGCTCCAATTGGGCCAGGGCCCGCGCCACCGTGTCCTGCCGGGCGCGGAGCGAGGCCAGCTCGCTCCGCACCGTGTCCACATCCCGCTTGGTGGCGCAAGCGCCGAGTGCGGCCGCGAGGCCGAACACGACGAGCGCGGCGCGCCTCACCCCAAGCGAATCTCTAGCTACCCGTTCCAAGACCACCCGGATCGGTGACAACGAATTCCGCGCGCCGGTTCTGCGCCCACGCCTGCTCGTTCTGCGCGTTGACCAGCGGCCGCTCCTCACCGTAGCTGATCATCTGGAATCGTCCCGCATCGACGCCGTAGCTCATCAGATACCGGCGCACCGATTCGGCCCGACGCTGTCCCAGCGCGAGGTTATACTCGTTCGAGCCGCGCTCGTCGCAGTGACCCTCCAGGCGTAGCCTGATCCCGGGGTACTCGCGCAGCACGCTCACCTTGCGCTGCAAGACCGGTTCGGCATCCGAGCGGATGTCCGACTTATCAAAGTCGAAGTGGACCCGCTCGGCGACGATAGACATCACGCGGTCACGCTCAGCCTCACGGCGGCGTCGCTCCTCTTCCTCGCGTCGCCTCCGCTCCTCCTCCTCGCGTGCCCGACGCTCCGCCTCCAGATCCCGCGTCGGCTGCTCGGGCTGGACCTGAGGTTCCGGCTCCGGCTCGGGCGGAGGTGTTCCGCCGCCGCAGCCGACCATGATCAGCGCCAACATCGCGCCGCCCAGCAGACCCACTGTGAACCGCCTCATGCTCGCCATAAACCGCTCCCGGTCTGTTGCTGTGAATAGCCCGCAGCCGCTCATTCCACCAAGCGCGAGGGAGAATCTAATGGGCTAGACCAGTCTGGCAAGCGGGGGTTCCCGCCCCGCACCAGCCAGCGAATCCGGCCGCTCACCACATCGAGAATCCACAGTCCCGCCAACCCGTCTCGCGTCGAGGCAAAGACGATGTGGCGCCCGTCCCCAGCCCAGCTCGGGTCCTCATTCCGCCCGTCTTGGGTGAGCTGCCGCAAACCTCGGCCGTCCGGTGCCACGGTGAAGATTTGTGGGACGCCTCCCACCCAACCGTGAAAGGCGATGCGATCGCCGACGGGGGACCAGTCCGGTGCGGCGTTGTGCACGCTTCGGTCATAGATGTACGGCGTCACCAGCTCGGCCGACCCGTCTTGCAGATTCTGCGTGAAGATGTGCAGCTGCCCTAAGCGGTCCGAGTTGAAAGCGAGCCGCCGACCATCCGGCGCGAAAGTCGGTGAAAGCGAGTTCGAATAACGCACGAAGGTCTTTCGCTCCGGGCAACAGCGCCGCACCAGATCATAAAGATGAACCTCGATGCGCCCATCTATCGTCGCTGCGAAGGCGAGCTGCGTTCCGTCCGGCGAGTACGCGGGCGTCATGTCCATCCCGGGAAGATCGACCAGCAAGGTCGAGCGCCCAGGGTTCGGTTCGCGCTCGTAGATCGCCGGATCTTCGCCCGCGTAGGACATGTACGCGATCCGGTCCCCGGACGGCGACCACGCTGGGGACAAGGCGATCGAGCTGTCGCGGGTGAGCTGCTGCCGTCCGAATCCGTCGCTATCGATCAGGTAGATCTCCGAGCCGCCGGGCCCCTGGTCCACATAGACAATTCGTGTCGCCGCGATACCGGTGTTCCCTGTCGCCCAGCGAACCACTTGGTCGGCGGCGCGGTGGACCGCCAGCCGCAGGTCCGGGTGCCTGAGCGGCGGCAGCTCGAACGCTCGCACCTCCTGAAGCAGCCGGTAGACGACGTCGTGCAGCGACAGCCTCAGCACAGGCGTATCCGCCGGGCCTTCCAGCGATCCGACAAGCAGCCAAACGGCGCCAAGCTGATCCCAAAGGTCATAATTGACCGGCCCGCCGAGGGGAACTTCCGCCCCAACCCGCATCACCTGGAGCGCATCACTGTAGTCCAGATCTCGGAGAATGACCGCGCGCGCGCTATCGGCCAGTTCCCGCAGTTCGGCGGGAGCCTGGACCTCGGGCATGACGATTCCGGGCCGGTAGGCCGGCTGATACAGAATCCCCACCCGAACGTCCGTGGGTATGCTGTCGCGCTGCGCCTCCTGCCCCGTGGCCGCGGCCGGCACGATGGCCAGGCTCGCGAAGATTGCGGCGGCGAGGACAGTGTGCCTAGGACGATTGGTCAACATCTCGAAGAACATGCTCCATCGCTGTACGACCACTGGTACCTGTGAGCGGGCCCCCAGCCACAGCGCGACTCAGTAACGGTTCGGATCGAAGAAGAACGATACACGAAGGCGGTCGGACGGGTAGCCGTCGGGCAGTGGCCCGAACACGCGCCGGCGTCCCGCCGTCTCGATCGCGCCCCGCGCCTCTAGATCGAAGCCAGGATCGCCCGAACGCCTGACCCAGGAAACGCTTTCCACCGATCCGTCCCGCAGAATGGTAAACGCCAGCTCCGCCCGCAGTTGCCGGCCGCCCACGGGCGGACGCCAGTGCCGCTTGATCTGTAGTATGATATTGGCCAGGTAATCCGGATACGGAAATGGCGCCCCCTCGAGACGGACCGGCTGATCCGTCAGTCCCTCCGGCGACTGCTCCGGCGGCGCGGCGGGACGCTCTTCCACTCGAGGCTCAGGTTGCTCGTCCGCCTTTTCCTCTTTCGCTTCCGTGCGCCGGCTCTCCTGTCGCGGCTTCTCGCTCGCTACTGGCCGGGTCTCGAGCGGACGCAGTCGCTCTTTCAGCTCAGCCGCCTGCCGCGGCCGCTCTTGGACGGGCACGGTGCGGACCGGAGCCGGCCGGGGCGCCGCGACCAGCTCGACCTGGTAAACCTGCAGCGGCGGAGGGATAGCGATCCGGGTGGCCCCCCAGAAGATCACGGCGAGCGCCACCGTGTGAACGCTCAGCGACCCGACGACGGCTCCGGCGGGAACGCCCGGATCCAAACCGCGTGGCTCACGGCGGAGGATCAACCGCGACATCGCTCAGCGCCTCCGCCGAACCTCCGGCTCGGCGACCAGTCCGACGACGGCCTGGACCTCGGCCGCTTTGATCGCCGCGATGACCTTTAGTACGATCCCGTAGCTGGCGCCTGCATCTCCCTGCACGTACACGGGCGGCGTACCTTTCTGGTTCCACACATCTTTTATCACGGCTTTGAACTCGTCGAGCGTGACCGCGGCGTCCTCGATATATATGACGCCTTCGCGGTCGATAGAGACGACGATCGCCTCCGACGCCGGCAACGGCGCCACCTCGGCTCGGGGAACCTGAATCTCCACCCCGCCCTGAAGGATCGGGGCCGTGATCATGAAGATCACCAGGAGTGTAAAGGCGACATCCACCAGGTTGATGAGGTTGATGTCTGCCGTCAACGGCATCGACCGCTCTTCGTACAACCCGCCGTAGCGCGCCATCAGATCTTGCCCTCTCGAGCCAGAGCACCAATGAACTCGTTGGCAAAGCCCTGGAGCTCGCCCGCAAACAGTCCCAGTCGACTCGCGAAGTAGTTGTAGGCGATGACCGCCGGAATCGCGACGGCGAGGCCCGTCACCGTGGTGATCAGCGCCTCGGCGATACCCGGCGCCACGGCCGTGATATTGGCGGTGCCCTGCACCGAGATGCCGACGAAGGCGTCCATCACGCCGACCACGGTTCCCATCAGACCGAGCAGCGGGCTCACCGTCGCGATAATGGCGAGCCAGGGCAGTCCGTGGGACATCGCGTCGCGTTCACCCACCTGCTCTTTCTCCAGCACCATCCGCAGCGTCTCAACCTGGGCGGCCGAAAGCCCGCCGTTGGGGTTCTGACGCGGGCGCAGTCCGGAGAAGAAGTTCATCCCGTGACGAAAGACCCTAAGATAAGGCGAATCTGGCAGTGCGATCACGGCCTTGTACGCCTCATCCAGGTGCTGCGCCTCAGCCACGTGGTTGAGGAACTCCTCTTCTAGCAGCCGGGCCCGGCGAAATTGGATCCACTTCCAGATGATCAAGACCCATGAGAGCAGTGAGCCGACGAATAAAACGATGAGAATCACCTTTGTGGTGATTGTGGCGTCCGCCACCATGTCCCAGGCCGAGTCCGGAAGCTGAGCCGGAATCGGGGCTTGTATGAGCAGCGCCATCAGTCCGCCCTCTCAGCTATCCAGCGGTAGGTTCGTCTCAGGCCTTCGAGAAGATCGACCGCCGGCGCCCACCCCAAGCCGCCCAGCCGCTCACTGCTCAGGCTGTTCCACTCCACTTCGCCCGGCCGCGCCCCTGCGAACTCGATCGGAACCTCACGGCCCGCCGCCTCCATCAGCGCGGCGGCGAGCTGATTCACGCTGGTTTCCGTGCCGGTTCCCACATTGAAGGCGCGATCGTCCAGTTCGCCACGACCGTCCCTCAACGGTGCAGTCGTGACCACCATGTTGGCCTCCACTACGTCGCCCACATAGACATAATCACGCGTCTGTTCGCCCGAGCCGAATATCGTGATCGGCTTGCCCTCGATAATCCGGCGGCTGAAGATGGCGACTACCCCAGCCTCGCCGTGCGGATCCTGGCGCGGCCCGAAGACGTTGGAATAACGAAGCGCGACATAGTCGAGCTCATGCAGCACGCGAAAACACCGCAGATACAGCTCACCCACCAGCTTGCTCACCCCGTACGGCGACTCGGGTCGCTTGGGCGCCGACTCGGGGATCGGCCGCTCATCCGCCCGGCCGTATACGACACCGCCGGAGGAGATGAATACAACACGCCGGGTCTTCCACTTTTGCGCGGCCTCCAAGATGTTGAGTAGGCCCCCGATGTTGACATCGGCGTCGAGCCTCGGCCGCGCCACCGACGCGCGAACGTCGATCTGAGCGGCGTGATGGTTCACGACCTCGAAGCCGCCGCGCTCCTCGAAGATCTTCGTGAGCTTGTCATCGCGAACATCCATCTCGAGGAACTCGGCCCCACTGGGAAGGTTCGCCTTCTTTCCCGAAGATAGATTGTCGACAATGGTCACCGACCAGCCACGCGCCAGATAGGCCTCCGCGACGTGCGAGCCGATAAAGCCGGCACCGCCGGTAACGAGCACGCTCCTAGTTTCCGCTGTCATCCCCCGTACTCTCCTCCTCCATTCCGAATATGTAACGCACGGCTTCCAGGATATCGTGCTCCCGGCCATCTTCCGCCGCCGCCCGGATCCGTGCGGTCGGTTGGTGCAGCATCTTCTGAAGAAGGCTCCGCGTCAGTCGCTCGATCTTATCTCGGTCTTCTTCCGAGAGGTGGTTCAGCTGCGCCATCGTGCGCTGCAGCTCGTCCTGTCGCATCCACTCCGCCCGATCGCGTAGCTGGCGAATGAAGGGCACGGCCCGCAGCCCCGTGTACCAGCGCCAGAAATTTTCGACCTCTTCCGCGATAAGAGCTTCTGCTTTCGGGACCTCGGCTATCCGCCGCTCGTAGTTCGCGGTCACGATATGCTGCAGGTCATCGATACTGTAGACGAATACGTTGGGGAGCTCGCCAATCGTCGGCTCGACATCGCGGGGAATGGCGATGTCGATGATGAAGAGCGGCGACCTGAGCTTTGCCGGCATGCGACGACGAAACTCATCCAGCGTGATCATGGCGTGAGGGGCGGCCGTCGACGAGATCACGATGTCCATCTCCGGCAGCTGTTCCCAGAAATCGGCGAAGGGTACGGTCGCTCCCCCGAACGCCTCGGCGACCTTCTGGGCCCGCACGAGGTTTCGGCTCGCCACCATCACGCTGCTCACGCCTTCGTCCACCAGACAGCGCAACGTAAGCTCGCCCATGTCACCGGCGCCGATGACCATCCCGCGCCGCCCGCGCAGCGAACCGAAGATCTTGCGCGCCAGCTCCACCGCCGCGGAAGGAACCGACGCCGCGCCTTCCGCAAGTCGGGTCTCGTTTCGTACCCGCCCGCCGACAGCCAGCGCGCTTTGAAACAAGCGATTGAAGACCGCGCGTACCGCCTGGCGCGTTCCTGTCAGGCTTCGTGCCAGCTCATAGGCATCCCGTACTTGGCCCTGAATCTGCACTTCCCCCAGCACCATCGAGTCGAGCCCTGACACGACCCGATACAGGTGCTCCACCGCCTCACGTCCCCGCTTGACGTAAAGATACCGCTCGGTCGACTTTGGCAGGCCGGACGCCTGAGCGGCCAGCGTCGCCGTCACGAACGGAATGGCTCGCTCGGAATCGGCCAGGTGCAGATAGAACTCAGTGCGATTGCAGGTCGAAATCAGCGCCGCCTCGCTGATCGCTTCGCTTTCCAAGACGTGTGCCAGCGCGTCGGGCATCTCCGTCACCGCGAACGCGAATCGTTCGCGAATCTCGATCGGCGCCGTTCGATGATTGAGCCCGACTACCGCGAACGGCATTTCGCAACCTCGTCCGTGCCCGACGGCTCGAGCGGTGGACCTGAGCCCCAAGGACTCGCCAGCAGCCTGCACTCCATACTAAAGGAAGAACTGCGTCCCGGGGATCATCAACTTCGCCACTAGGTATGCGAGAGATACCACGGCAAAACCCGAAACGTTCCAAAGCGCGGCCTGCTGATTGGTTCGGCGCCCGCCGAGCCGGGCCCACAACGCTAACAGCAGGGCCCACCAGGTGAGCAGACCCCAAACCACCTTCGGGTCGGACCAGCGGAATCCTCCCTCGAATTGGATCGTCCAGGCCCAGCCCACCGAGATGCCGAGTGTCAAGGCGGAGAATCCGACGACCATCGCCCACTCCGCTAGCCGGTCGAGGGTATTCAGTGAAGGGAAGAACTCGAAGATGGCGCCGAGGCGCTTATGCTTGAGCTGTCGGAGTTGTAGCAAGTACATGAAGGCCGCGGCCGCCGCCACAAGCCAGCTCGCATAGCCAAGGAAGCTGAGCGAGACGTGGAGGCTGAGCCAGCCGCCGCGAAAGCCGAGTGCCGACCCGGAGGGCTCGATGCCCACCACCAGCGCCAACAGCAGGAGCAGCCCAGCCGCGGGGGCAAGCAGCAAACCGACGGCGCGCGCCGCCGAGAAGAGTCCGAGACCGGCTAGAGCGAGGGCGATGAGCAGCGCCAGCGTTGCGAGCGACGGCCCTAACCCCACCAGTGGAGGCTCTCCGAACTCCAACCAGTACAGCGCCACGCCGAGGGTGTGACTCGCAACTCCGGCGAAGATGACGGAGGCGACCAGAGCAGTGGCTCCCGCCCGCGCCCCGGCGAAGCGCATAGCGTATCGGACCGACGCCGCCATGTAGAGCAGCGCGGCGCTCGCATAAGCTGCAACGTGCATGCGTGGGGAATATACGAATCAGGCAGGCAGAAACTAGGCCGGCCAGCGGTGCTTCGCTGACCGGCCCCCGCGGTTCTTCAGCCAAGAGTTGGGACGCTAAGTCGTTCTACGAGGGCATCTTGCGAATCAGACGCACGGGCTGGCCGATGGCGATGGCCGGGTGCCGGTGCTCGATCAGCCGCAAGGTCGCCGTGCGCTGGGTGACCCGCACCACTCGCCCGGTTGCCACGTGCTCTTCGGGTAGCCTCAATCCCTCGAGCGATCGACGACGGCTGACGTAGATCTCGAACTCATCACCGACCGCCACTCCGTCGCCCTCGCCCACGTCGACAAACGCGATGTCTTCAACGGTGGGCATCCACTGATCGTCCAGGAGCGCGACGAGTCGTCCCGTCGGTCCCCCGGCCACGGGCTGTGCGAAGATACCCCGCTCCATCTGGAACGACTGCAGAAGCGTGACCTGGTTACCGGGCTGCACCCGATCGAACAGGTCGATGACGATCGCGGTCGACACCTCCTCATGCACAGCGGCGATCGTGGCGATGCCGGTGGGCCGGATCACGTAGCCGTACGGCTTCACCTGACGCTCGATACGCGAGAGCAAGACCCGATCGCCGGGCCGCGGCGGTTCGCCACCGGGGTGGCTGACGTAGATTCGGTCGTAGCGGTGCCCGGTCGGCTGCGCCTCGGTCGGAACGATGTTGGGCGCGATCACATCGATCACCCGCCCCCGTGGCCCCAGCTCCCGCAGCTGAATCAGCATCCCGCTGCGGTGAAAGTCCCAGGCCGACACGGCGAGCGGGGGAACCGGTGGAGCCGGCTCGTATACCAGCGTCCGCCGCGTCACCTCGCGTGGCACAAAGATCGACCTCAGCTCCTGCATCTCTGGGGGCGGACCTTCGGCCACCGGCACCGGCGTCGGCACCTCGACCTCCTCGCCGGGGACCCGCGGCTCGCCCGGTGGGAGCGCGATCAACTCACCCGGCCTCGGAAGCCTGAGCTCCTCGGTCGGATAGATCCAGTGCGGATCTTCCACCACGACGGTGTTCAGACGATAGATCTCTGGCCAGAGGAAGGGATCGCTCAGGTAGAACGTCGCCAGATCCCAGAGCGTATCTCCTCGGCGCACGACGTGCACACGCTGGGCCTCTTGGGCCTGTTGCTCTGGCTGCCTTTCTTGTGCTTGGAGGGGGAGGGCTTCAGGCAGTAGAGCCGCGAACAACAGCGCGGCAGTGGACAGGAGGCACTTAGAAGGGCAAGTCGTCACCCTCCTCAAGCGATTCCGCCGGGAAGTCTTCATAGTCCTCTCCCCCATTGGTCGGCGCCCTCTGCATTTGCGGGGCGTCGTCTCCGCGGCCACCCAACATCACCATCTCATTGGCCACGATTTCGGTACTGAAGCGCTTTTGGCCGTTCTGGTCTTCCCACTGACGGTACTGAATCCGCCCTTCCACGTACACGCGATCACCCTTCTTCAGGTACTGCTCGGCGATCTCGGCCAGTCGGTTCCAGGCCACCACCCGGTGCCACTGGGTCTCCTCCTGCATCTCACCCGAGCGGCTCGCCCAGCGGCGGTTCGTGGCCACCGAGAGCGTGGTCACCCGGGTGCCGCTCGGCGTCGTGCGGATCTCCGGGTCGCTGCCCAGGTTACCGATGATGATCGCCTTGTTCACGCTGCGTGACATGGGTCCTCCTACTGAGGCGTTGGCGCCGGATACTGCTCACCCTGACGCCGCCCAGCATTATACCCGCCCGTCAACTTATTGTCAACGCAAGGTTTGCCGGGCACTTGCTCCAGCAAAATCTATGGCCCGCCCAGCTCGAGGCACATGACCCGGGCGTCCTCCGCTGGCGCCCGATAGTAGCGACGGCGGACTCCCACCTGCACGAACCCCCGCCGCTCGTAAAGCCGCTGAGCCATCAGGTTGCTCTCCCTCACCTCCAGGAAAATCCGCTCCGTGCCCCGCTCGCCGGCCGCCCTCAAGACCCAGTCCAGCAGCCAGCGCCCCAGGCCGCGGCGGCGCCAGCGCCGAGCCACCGCCAGGTTGCCCAGCTCTGCCTCCCGAGCCACGTACCACACCACCGCGTAGCCCCGCACGGCGCTCTCCACCTCCGCCACCCACAGGTCCGCGTCCTCCCGCGCCATCAGGTTGCGAAAGGCCGTCCGGCTCCACGGCGTGGAAAAGCTGGCGCGCTCGATCTCCATCACCGCATCGAGATCCGCGTCGCGCATCGGCCGAACGTCGGGCACCAGCAGCCACTCAGCCGTGCTCATGCCCCCTCGCCACCTTCCGGTTGCAGACGCCACTCACGAACGTAGCTAGGCTCCCAGGCCTCGGGCCGGCTCAGGCGGCCCTGATTGGGGGCAACCCTTCTCAGCCACAGGAGGCTCGCCGCGCGCGGGACACCCAGGTGCTCGGGTAAGACGACCGCCCCTTCTACGATATCGCGTATGGCCTCCTCGTAAACGATCGCCCCCTCACCGGCGAACACCGGCCTCAGATCCCGTCGTGCCAGCTCCTCCATCAGCGCCGGGACCGGCCACGCCCCCGGCGCCAGCCGCTCGGCGAGGCCGTCCGCCCTTATTTCGTAACAGGCCGCGTAAATCTCGCCGCGCTTAGCGTCGAACATCGCACAGACCAGGCCGACCGCTCCGGCACCGGCGGCCACCGCCGCCAGGCTGGAGTAGGCGAACAGTGGGGTACCTCGCGCCTTCGCCCACCCCTTGGCCAGCGATGCGGCGATCCGCACGCCGGTGAACGATCCAGGTCCGCTTCCGAACACGAGCGCGGTGACCTCCTCGGGCGCCGTCGCCGTCACCTGCAGCGTGTGGTCGATAGCCGGAAGGACGCGCTCCGAGTGCGCCCGCTGGATTCGCAGCGTCTGCTCGTGGACCAGCCCGTTCCGCCACAGCGCCACCGAGCCCAACGGCGTTGCGGTCTCGACGGCGAGCCACACCTCGAGGTTAGCCTCCCTGTCGCCCATCGCGATCGTTCCCTACCAGTCGATCAACTCAGGAGCGGTGCCGAGGCGACGGGCCGAGACGATCCGTTCATCGCTTCGCGGACCGTACTCGATCCCGACCTCCCAGCGATCGGCCGGCTGCTGGTCGCCGGCGCGATCCGCCCACTCGAGCAACACGACGCCCACCGAACTCAACAGCTCGTCCCAACCCAGGGGTTCCATCGTCTCACCCGGGCTCAAGCGAAACAGATCCACATGGTAGATCGGGAACCCGCGAGGGCTCTCGTAGCGCTGAACCAGGGTGAAGCTTGGCGAGGGGATGTGGCCGCTGATCTCGGCGCCACGGCAGATCGCCCGCGCCAGCACGCTCTTTCCGGCTCCCAAAGGGCCGACCATGGCGATCCAGAGCGGCGGCCGGGCGCCCGCGCCGATCCGCTCGCCCCAGCGAACCAGGGCGGCTTCAGACAGCGTCTGTGGGCCTAACCGATCCAGTCGATTCATGGCCGAGCGGTTCTTTCCCCGCACGGATAAGTCACGGCGGTCAGGATCACCGCGGGCGGTTACGCGGCCTGTCCCGGCGTCGCTGCGTTTCCAGATCGGCCTTGATCTGAAAGATGTGGTCGCGCAGTTCCGAGGCCAACTCGAAATCGAGTTTTTCGGCGGCCCGCTCCATCTCGGCGGTCAGCCGCTCGACCATCTCCTCGGGGCCGACATCGGGAAGCCCAGCCAACGCATCCACCGCGCGAGCTCCCGGATCGAGCCGGCTATCGGCCACGGCCGTGGTGCGCCGAACCTCATCCGCTGACTTGCGAATCGAGCGGGGGGTGATGTTGTGTTCGAGGTTGTAGCGGTGCTGAATCTCCCGGCGCCGACCGGTCTCCTCAATGCACCTTTGCATCGACCCGGTGACGGTGTCCGCGTACATGATCGCCGTCCCGTTCTCGTTGCGCGCCGCTCTGCCGATCGTCTGGATGAGACTCTTGTCAGAGCGGAGAAAGCCCTCCTTGTCGGCATCGAGGATCGCCACCAGTGAAACCTCGGGAAGATCGAGCCCTTCGCGCAGCAGATTGATGCCGACCAGGACGTCAAACAGCCCCAGCCTGAGCCCGCGAAGAATTTCAACGCGCTCGATCGCATCGATGTCCGAGTGCATGTAGCGGACCCGGATTCCGACGCCCATCAGATACTCGGTCAGGTCCTCGGCCATCCGCTTCGTCAGCGTCGTCACCAGCACCCGCTCGCCTCGATTGGCCCGGACCCGGATTTCGGCGATCAGGTCGTCCACCTGGCCCCGAACCGGGCGGATGTCGATCTGAGGATCGAGTAGCCCCGTGGGCCGAATGATCTGCTCGACCACCACGCCCCCGGAGCGCTGCAGCTCGTACTCACCGGGTGTCGCCGATACGAAGATCACCCGAGGAACCAGCGCCTCCCATTCATCAAAGCGAAGCGGCCGGTTGTCCAGGGCGCTGGGCAAACGAAAGCCGTAGTCGACCAGCGTCTTCTTGCGGGATCGATCGCCTTCGTACATGCCGCCGATCTGTGGCACGGTCACGTGTGACTCATCGACGAAGACGAGATAGTCGTCCGGAAAGTAGTCCAGCAGGCAAGCGGGTCGCTCTCCCTCTCCACGGCCCGAAAGGTGGCGGGCGTAGTTTTCGATCCCGGCGCAGTGACCGACCTCGCGCAACATCTCGAGATCGTAGCGGGTCCGGTGCTCCAGGCGCTGCGCTTCGAGCAACCGTCCCGTCCGTCGCAGCTCGCGCGAACGGTCCTCCAGCTCGTCGCGAATCGCCACGATCGCCCGCTCGAGGGAGGGTTCCCCGATGGCGTAATGGGTCGCCGGGTAGATCGCCGCCCGTTCCAGCTCGGCGATCACCTCTCCGGTGAGCGGATGGATCTTCGTCAACCGCTCCACCTCGTCGCCCCACAACTCGACCCGCACCGCCTGTTCCTCGTAGGCGGGGAAGACCTCGACCACATCCCCTCGGACCCTGAAGGTGCCGCGCCGAAAGTCCATGTCCTTGCGGCTGTACTGGACATCGACCAGGGCCGCGAGGATCTGCTCCCGCGAGACCTGCTGGCCACGTTCCACAACGAGCAACAGCTCGCGGTACTCGGCCGGATCACCCAGGCCGTAGATGGCGGAGACGGATGCCACCACGATCACATCGTCGCGCTCCATCAAGCTCGAGGTGGCGCGCAAACGCAACTTGTCTATGTCGTCGTTAATCGAGGCGTCTTTCTCAATGTACGTGTCGGTCTGAGGCACGTAGGCCTCGGGCTGGTAGTAGTCGTAGTAGGAGATGAAGTACTCCACGGCGTTGGCGGGGAAGAACTGTTTCAGTTCCCCATACAGTTGCGCGGCAAGCGTCTTGTTGTGGCTCATTACCAGGGCGGGTCGGCCCCAACGCGCGATCGCCTGCGCCATCGTCAGCGTCTTCCCCGAACCGGTCACACCCATCAGCGTCTGCCAGTGATCTCCCCGCTCCAGCCCCGTCACCAGCTCGGCGATCGCGGTGGGCTGGTCGCCCGTGGGCTCGAACGGGCTTTTCAGCTGGAACGGTGAACGCTCAGCCAACGCCCGCCGCGCACGCGCCGCGCCGGCGGTCGATCTCGGCATGATTCGGGGTGGCCCCAGCATAGGCAATCGTCAAAAGTCAGAACGCTCGAGCGTGAGCGCCCGAGCGTCGCAGCCTCGCAGACTCGCAGCAACGCTCACTCATAGCTGTCAAACCACTTGTCGATCCCGGCATCGTCTATGCCGCTGTCGCCGGCCGCGTCCAGGTACTCTCCCGGCGGCAGCTCGTCCCGTAGTTCCCGGGCCCGACGTAGCATGGGGGTCGCCCCCAATCTACCAAATAGCTGCACCGCGCGTTCCGCCGCCTTCCGTGCCTCGCCCGGCTGGGTCCGCGCCAGCACACAGGCGTGGTGATACTGGAGGAAAGCCTCGCCGTAAGGATCCTTGTCCGCGGTCTCGCCGATACCCTGCTGGGCAACCATGCCCGCCAGCCAGGCGTCGCTGTCCAGGTCGATGACCCGAATCCTCACGGCATCGCCCTCTGCTCGGCGAGCGAACCAGCCCTCCTTGCCCCGGTACAGTTGCTCGAGGCGCGCCGCTTCCTGCCAGGCCTGCAACTCATCGCCCAGCTCCAGATAGGCAAGCGCCCGGATCGCCGTGGTCTGAAAATCGTCCCTCCAGGCGCCGCTTTCCGGCAGCAGCTGCCGGATCTCTTCGGTCATCTCCAGGACCGAGCCGTAATCTCCTCGCTCGAACTCGAGACGGGCGATCCCGGTGCGGCAGCGACGAGCCAACGCCTCATCGTCGAGCTCCTCAGCCAGGCGAAGTCCCGACTTGAAGAGGCCGAGAGCGCGATCGAATTCGCCACGCAACGTCAACAGCTCTGCGATATTGACCTGCATGGCGACCTTCTCGTCGGGAATGCCGGCGACCTCCATGTTCTCCAGCGCCGACTCCCAGTGATGCAACGCCCCGTCCCAGTCGCCCGCACGGAAATTCGCTAGACCCAGCAGGTCGTGACAGACCGCCACTCCTCCCAGATCATCCATCTGGTCGAACACTTCCAGCGCCCGCTGGGCCAGGTTGCGCCCTTCTTCGGGACTTCCCCAAGACAGGTGCACCCGCGCCAGCCGGTACGCCGCCTGGGCAACCATCTCGGCGCTGCCGCTCTGCTCCGCCACGTGGAGTGATTCCTCCGCCATGAGCAGCGCTTCCTCGGCACGCCCCAAGCGCTCCGCCACCACACAGGACAGATCCAGAGCCTTCACCAGTTCCTCGGGCAGTTCTGCCGATCGGGCCACATCGACCAAACCGCCCGCCAGTTGCGACAGCTCGAGGGGAGGAAGGCCCCGCTCCAGCCGTAGCCAGCCCAGCATCGTACCCGAGCGCAGCTGCGTCTCCTTATCCCCCAGCTCCCGGGCGCGGTTGAACACGGTTTCGGCCAGCGCTTCCGCTTCGGGCTCCCTCCCGGTCGCGCCATAGATGGTGGCCAGTCGACTCTCGATCCTCAGCCGCTCGCTCTCCTCACCCGTGGTGCGCGCGGCGGCCCGCAGGAACTCGTCGACCTCGTAGACGGCGAACAGACGCTCGGCGAGGTCCGCGGCTCTCATCGTCCACTCGTGGATCTTGTCAGGCGACTCTGAGGCCAGATACAAGGCCGCCACTTCGCCAGCGACTTGGACGGCACCGTCGCCGGTCAGCCTCTCCAGCGCCTCGGCGGCACGAGTGACCAGGTGTACCCGCCGCTTGCCGGACACACGTTCGCGAATGACCTGTCGAATGCGCGGATGACGGAAGCGAAAGCGGGCCGACCACGATCCGGACGTCCAGCGTCTATCGCCCAGCCCTTCCAGGAGCGCATGCTCGGCGTCCGCCGCCCGAAGCTCGGCGACGATCTCTTCCTCGCGTTTGCCGGCTTGGTGAGCGACCACTGTGGAATCGATGACCGAACCGCCGAACGCCGCGGCCTCAAGCGTCCAACGCAGGCTCGGCTCCAGACGATCGAGCCGAGCCGCCACGACCTCCTCGATCCCCTTGGCCGGGCTCGGCAGCTGCTTCTCGCGCACCTTGTAGCGCCGCAACCCTTTGCGGATGACCTTGTCCTCGACAAGCCAGCGGGCGTAGTGCTCCGCCCGCAGCGGGTTGCCCTGCGCCGCGTCGACGAGCCAATCACCCAGCTCGCGAGTCAACTGGCCACTCACGGCGGCGCTGGCAAGCTGCAGAATCGCGTCGCGCTCCAGCCCGCGCACAACCAGCTCCATCGCGCTGGCGCCCGCGCGGTGCTGAACCTCTCTCACCGCGGGCGCGAGCTCGGGAGTCACGGATTCGTAGGTCAGCACGATCAGCGCCGGCAGCGACCCCAGCGCGCTACCGAGGCGCGCCAGCAGGTCGAGCGACGAGCGGTCGACCCATTGCAGATCGTCGATCGCCAGGACGAGCGGCCGATTCCGGAGGATTCCCCGACACACAGCCAGGAACTGATCGAAGAGCGCGGCGCGGCCCGGCGCCTGACCGGCCTCTGGGAGCCAGCCGGGCGCCGCTTTGCGGACCACCGAGCTCAGACCGGCGTCGCCGCTGGCGCGGGTGAGGTCGACGAGAAAATCGCGGAAAGGCCCGAAGGGCCGGTAAGCCGACTGGTGCTCGACGCAGTAGGCGCCCAGCGCGATGGCTCGTGGATCCGCTCTTGCAATCTGTCGCAGAAAAGCCTGGGCCAGCGCCGTCTTACCGATACCGGTGGGCCCCGTGAGCGTGACCAGGCGCCCGCGGCCCTCTTGGCCCTCACGAATTTCCTGAAAGACTCGTCTGAGCTGGGCCAACTCGGTGGCCCGGTCGACGAGGCCTCGAGCCGCTCCCGTCTCGCTCATTCCCATCTCTCACAGTCCGCGGCATTCACTGACCGTTACACCTGGCCCGTTCAGTGTCCTGTTCTGATGTCTCCAACGGTGGTTCAGGGGGGTTGAACACCATCTTCAAATCGTTCACCGATCTGAAGGTACCTTCCTGGAGATATCGGCTCAACGGCGGGGGAGTTGGTTCCGGGCCGTTCCCGTCAACCCTTGGACAGCCCCAGCACCCGGGACCAGAGCGACCGGGGGACGGGCATGACCGAGAGACGCGGCATGCGCACCAGCTCCCAATCTCTGAAATCCCGGTCCGCCTTGATTTGGGCCAGCGTGACCGGCGCGGCCAGCTTCCGCTCGGCACTGAGGTCGAACACGACCAGACGCTCGTTTTCGCCGTCGGGGTCGGGGTAGGGCTCACTTTCCACACGGGCGATACCCACGATCGCCTTCACCTTGCCGGTGTGATAGAAGAATGCTTTGTCTCCGGGGCGAACCTGCCGCATGTGCTTCAGCGCCACCGCGTTGCTGACCCCGTCCCAGCGCACCCGCCCCTCGCGCTCCAGATCTTCAAACGAGTACTCCCCCGGCTCGCTCTTCAGCAGCCAGTAGTTCGCCACTATTCGACCTCCGCCTGGAGGTCAGACTCGGCGAAGCTCTCGCGCCTGACCACGCTCACCACGCCCTTCACCTTCCGCATGGCCTTCATGACCTTCATCAGGTGGGGAAGGTCCTCGATCTCCACAACGAACTCGCCCCTCATCCCACCCTCGACCGCCACGGTCTCGGCACTCTGGATGTTCGTGCCGGTATTGGTGATCGCCCGAGCCATGTCCGAGAGCAGGCCGCGCCGATCCGTCCCCTCCACCAGGATCTTCACGAAGGCCAGCTGCTCGCCACCGGCCTGCCAATCGATCTCGATTCGTCGCTCCGGGTACTTGGCGAATTTCAAGATGTTGGGACAGTCGCTCCGGTGGATCGAGACGCCCCGCCCCCGGGTGATGTACCCGATCACATCATCTCCAGGCACCGGCTGGCAGCACTGAGAGTACCGGACCATCAGGTTGTCCAGCCCCTGAATCTTCACCCCGCGTGGGCCGCCGCGAATCTGATCGACCAGCCGTGTCAGCGCCGATGGCTTCCCTGTCTCCGCCTCCGACCCCTGCTCCTCCGGCCACAGCTGCTTGAAGACATGTGAGAGCGCCACGTCGCCTCGTCCCAGTGCGGCGTAGAGGCTCTCCATCGTGCTGTATCCCGCCTTGGACCCGGCTTCCTTCAGCTCACCGTCCGAAACCCGCTTGCGACGCTTCCGCAGCTCGCGCTCCAGGTATTCCTTGCCGATCTCGATGGCGCTCCGCTGCTCCTCCTGGCGGATCCATTGCCGGATCTTCTGGCGGGCTCGCGCGGTGCGGATGAACTTGAGCCAGTCGGGCGAAGGGGTCTGCTTCGAGCTCGTCTTGATCTCGACCGTGTCACCGCTCTTCAGTTCACGAGTGAGCGGAGCGATCCGGCCGTTCACCAGCGCACCTCCACAACGGTACCCGATCTCCGTGTGCACCGCGAAGGCGAAATCGATCGGCGTGGCACCCTTGGGCAGCTGCTTCACATCGCCCGCCGGCGTGAAAACGAAGATCTCGTCCTGATACAGATCGATGCGCAGGAACTCGAGAAACTCCTCCGGTTCCTTCGTTTCCTGTTGCCACTCCAACACCTGCCGGAACCAAGCCAACTTCTCGTCGACCTCGTCGGGCGCACCTTTGAAGCCCTCCTTGTAACGCCAGTGCGCGGCGATGCCGAACTCCGCCGTCCTGTGCATCTCGTGTGTTCGAATCTGGATCTCGTAAAGACGGCCGCCCGGACCGAAGATCGTCGTGTGCAGGGAGCGGTACATGTTGGACTTGGGCGTCGCGATGTAGTCGTGGAATCGCTCGGTCAACGGTGTCCACTTGTTGTGAATCACTCCCAGCGCATGGTAGCAGTCCTTGATGGTCTGTACCTGCACCCGGATCGCCATCAAGTCATAGATCTCCTCGTACGGCTTGCCACGCTTGACGATCTTGTTGTGAATCGACCAGAGGTGCTTCGGCCGGCCCGTAACCTCACAGGCGATGCCGGCTTTTTCCAGCTCTTTGCGCAGCGGCTCGCCCAGCTGCTGAATCCAGTCCTCCCGCTGCCCCCGCCGCTCACGCAGCTTCTTCGCGAGCTGCCTGTAGGCCGAAGGCTCCAGCACCTTGAAGGCGAGATCCTCGAGCTCCCAGCGGATCTTCGCCATCCCCAGCCGGTGAGCGAGCGGCGCGTAGATGTCTCGCGTTTCCAGGGCGATGCGTTGCTGCTTGCCGGACGCCAGCGCCTTGAGCGTCCTCATGTTATGAAGCCGGTCCGCCAGCTTCACGATGATCACACGGGCGTCCCGGGCCATCGAGACCAGTAGCTTGCGGAAGTTCTCCGCTTGCTGTTCGGTGCTTGAACTGAACTCGACGCGGCCCAACTTCGTCAGGCCATCGACGATCGAGGCGATCTCGTCACCAAATTCCTCGCGGATCTCCTCGACGGCGACGTCGGTGTCCTCGACCACATCGTGGAGGAAGGCCGCAGCGATCGAGGCGGTGTCCAGATAGAGCCCCGCCAGGATCTTGCCGACCTCGACGCAATGCGTGATGTAATCCTCGCCCGACTTGCGCTTCTGCCCCTGGTGCGCCCGCTGGCTGTATTCGAAGGCCCGCCCCAACAGATCGAGATCCAGCCGTACGCCTGCCTCCTCGACCGCCTGGATAAAGTCCTGCGGCAGCGAGCTGTGAGCGGGTTCCCTGGACCTCGTGTCCTGTTGAGCGACCTTTTCCAGCATCTCCGCTTCTGGCTTGCGAGGGGAACTGCGGCGGCGAGAATCGGGGGAGACCGTGAACAAGGCAGCGCCCGCCTTACCGCGTTATCTGTAACCGTCAAGCAGGGCCCGGCTCGGGCCCACGACGTCTAGCCTTTTAGAATCGCTAGATTGCGGCTGGATCGCAAGTTAGCGCCGCTGATCGGCCCTGAGCCGCGCGGCCCGGCCGAAGGCGTGCCCGGCGCCGGCCGCAGAGGCGCGAACGGGGGATAGACGGGCCCAGGGGAGCCTCCTGCGGCCGCCGAGGGGGCCGGGAGGGTTCGACGACCGGAAGGCCCTACTCGCGCATGGCGATCAGGCCCAGGTCGAGGAAGCTGACGTAGCGCCCGTTTCCGATCACCACATGGTCGCGCACGGGAATCCCTAGCAGCCGGCCGGCCGCGACGAGCTGGCGCGTGATCTCCCGATCCGCCGGCGAAGGTGTGGGGTCGCCGCTGGGATGGTTGTGCACCAGGATCACGGCGGCGGCCGCTTCGGTGAGGGCGGGGGCGAAGACCTCCCGCGGGTGCACGACCGAAGCGTCGAGGATGCCCCGTGTGATCATAAGCTCTCGAACGACCGCGTTCTGCGTGTTCAGAAGGAGCACGTGGAACTCCTCCTGTCGCAAATCCCGCAAGCGCAGCTCGAAACGGCGATAGACGTCCCGGGGCGTGGCCACTCGTTCGGCATCGCTTCGGACCTCTTCCGCGAAGCGACGCCCCAGCTCCAGGGCCGCCTGGATGGCGACCGCTCGGGCTTCGCCGATCCCCGGCACCTCCATGAGCCGGGTGCCGGGCGCGCTCCCGAGACAGCGCAGCGAGCGCCCGAAGTGCTCGTACAACGTTTCCGCGACCTGAAGCGCGCTGCGTCCGGCGGATCCGCTCGCGGCCAGGATGGCCAGGAGTTCGGCGGTACGCAGGGCCGCGGGGCCGAGCGCCAGAAAGCGCTCGCGCGGCCGTTCTTGAGAGGGCCAGTCCTTGATCGTAATCCCGGCGTTGGCTCTTGGCATCGTAGTGGGTCGATCCAAGCTGGACGTCTTCGTCGCAGAAGCTAGGCTGCGACGTCATCGGATCGTCACCGGGGGTCAACCGGCCGACGCCGGCGCGAAAGGCTCTACAGAGGTGGGCTCCCCGGCCGGCCGTGACACTTCTTGTACTTCTTGCCCGACCCGCAGGGGCAGGGATCGTTACGGCCGACCTTATCCGCTCCGCTGGCCGGGCGCGGCAGCCCGGCGTCCACACGCTGGACCGCGATCCCCCTCTGAGCCTCCACGCCCCCAGAGCCCGGCGTGGCGCGCCCGGCCGGGGCACCGACCAGGTCGGCTTCGGCCGACGCGGCGACCCCGGTCGCCGCGAAGGGCCGGCGCGCCGTGACGGCCGCGGCGCCCGGCGCATACCCTTCATCGGTGGTATCCAGAGTCGGGCCGCTGATCCTGGTGATCCGCGGCGCCCTGAGCGGCTGGGGCGGCATCATCTGCGCCTTGAGGAGGCGGTCGGTGAGCGTCGTGCGGATGTCGGCCATCAAGTCAACGAACATATCGTAGGCTTCCCGCTTGTACTCGATGAGGGGATCCTTCTGCCCCCAAGCGCGGAAGTAGATGCCGGCCTTCAACTGGTCGAGGTCATAGAGGTGGTCTTTCCACTTCTCGTCGACCGTGTAGAGGAAGATGTAGGACAGAATTCGCTCGACCTGTTCGCCGAAGTCTTCAAGCTTCTTCTTAAACGTGCTGAGAGCTTTGGCTTCCACATACTCGACGACCGCCTCGCGGCTCTCCCATTCCAGCGCGACCTCGAGCGAGTTCTCGTTCGGCAGCTCGGGACAGTGGAGAAAGAAATCGAGTAGCAGCCGATTCTTGAGACCCGCCAGATCCCAGCTCTCCTCGTGACCGCCCAGCGGAACGTACTCATCGATTCGTCCGACCACCGCCATTCGCACCATTTCCCAGATCTCGCCCTTCAGGTCTTCCCCGCCCTCCAGCGCGAATAGCCGCAGGTCGTAGATGACCTCGCGCTGCTGGTTCATCACATCATCGTATTCCAGCAGCTTTTTCCGCGCGTCAAAGTTCATCATCTCGACGCGCATCTGCGCCCGCTCGATCGCTCGTGTCACCAGCGGGTGCGTGATCACCTCGCCCTCTTCGGCGCCCAGCCTATCCATGATCTTCGCCAGCCGCTCGGCCATGAACAGCCGCATCAGATCATCTTCCAGCGACAGGAAGAATCTCGACGAGCCTGGATCCCCCTGACGGCCCGAGCGTCCGCGCAGCTGTCGGTCGATCCGGCGTGAGTCGTGTCGCTCGGTTCCGAGGATGACGAGACCGCAGGGCGGGTCGTCGTAGCAGCCGAACTCTCGCGCTCGGGGGCCTGCAAGGTCCGCCTCCTCGTACACCTGACCGAAGTCCGGCTGCTGGGCCTCGATCGCGCACACCCGGCACTTGACGACACCGGGGCCGAGTTTGATGTCGGTCCCGCGGCCGGCCATGTTCGTGGCGATCGTCACCGCCCCCGGGCGACCCGCCTCGGCGACGATCTCCGCCTCGCGCTCGTGGTACTTGGCGTTGAGGACGTTGTGCTTGATGCCCCGGCGGCGGAGCATTCGAGAAACGGTCTCCGACGTCTCGACACTGGTCGTCCCGACGAGTATCGGCAGGCCGCGCCCGTGCATGCGCTCGATCTCGTCGAGTAGCGCCGTGTATTTCTCCCGCTTGGTCTTGAAGATCACGTCATCGTTGTCGAGCCGACGCACCGGGCGGTTTGTCGGGATGACGACGACCTCGAGCCCGTAGATCTGGTGGAACTCGGCCTCTTCCGTCTCGGCCGTGCCCGTCATGCCGGCCAACTTGTCGTACATGCGGAAGTAGTTCTGGATCGTGATCGTTGCGAGCGTCTGCGTCTCGCCTCTGACGGTGACGGCCTCTTTCGCTTCGACCGCCTGGTGCAATCCATCGCTCCAGCGCCGCCCGGCCATCTTTCGGCCGGTGAACTCGTCGACGATGATCACCTGCCCGTTCTCGACCACATAGTCGGTGTCACGCTCGAACAGCGCGTAGGCCTTGAGTAGCTGGTGGATGATGTGAATCTTTTCCGACTTCGCCGCGTACTCCCGCTCGGCCTCCCCGATCTTCTGCCGCTTTTCGTCGGGCGACAGTGAATCGTCCCTCTCGATTGCGTGGAAGACCTCAGAGAGGTCCGGAACCACGAACGCCTCGTGATCCGTTGGTGAGAGAACGTCCAGACCCTGGTCCGTCAGATGGACTTGATGCCCCTTCTCGTCCATCGAATAGAGAAGCGCCTCTTCCAGCTCGTGCAGCCGCTTCTCTCTCATGTAATCCGCCTCGACCCGCTGCATGAGCTTGCGCACGCCCGGCTCTTGCAGAAGCTTGGCCAGCTTTTTGTTCTTGGGCATGCCACGGTGCGCAAGTAAGATCTTCTCACCGGCCTGATAAGCGGATTCCGAGTCGCCTTCCGCGTCGTTCGCGCCCTTCAGAAGCTCGTCTGCCTCCGCCAGGAGCTGGCTGGCGATCCGTGCCTGCTTGCGTGCCAGGCTCGAAACCTGAGTGGCGAACTCACCGTAACGCAGATTCTCCTCTCTCCCCACCGGCCCACTGATGATCAGGGGAGTCCGCGCCTCATCGATGAGCACCGAATCCACCTCGTCGATGATCGCGTAGTAGTGACCTCGCTGAACGCGATCCTCCAGACGGTGGACCATGTTGTCGCGCAGGTAGTCGAAACCGAATTCGTTGTTGGTCCCGTACGTGATGTCGCACTCGTAGACGGATCGCCGTTCGGGGGTCCCGGGCTCGGTGGCGTCGAGGCAACCGACGGTCAGGCCGAGGAACTCGAACACCGTGCCCATCCACTCGGCGTCACGCCGCGCCAGATAGTCGTTCACCGTGACCAAGTGAGCGCCCTGGGCAGGCAGCGCGTTGAGGTAGAGTGGCAGCGTGGCCACCAGCGTCTTCCCCTCACCGGTCGCCATCTCGGCGATCTTGCCCTGGTGCAGGACGATGCCACCGATCAACTGCACGTCGTAGGGGACCATGTCCCACTGCATGTCGTGGCCCCGCACCCAAATGTCTCTGCCAAGCAAGCGCCGGCATGCCTCGCGCACCGTGGCGTAGGCCTCGGGAAGGAGCTGGTCGAGCACCGCCTGCCTCTGCTCCCGCAGCTCAGCTTCGAGTTGAGCGATGCGCAGCGCCATGCGCTCGCGCTCCAAGGCCTCCTCGGTCCGCTTCTTGGTTTCTCTGAGCTCGGTGAGTTCGTCCTGGAGCGCCTCGGTGCGCTCCCGGATGACGGAGCGGAATTTTTCCGTCTGCGCTTGCAGTTGTTCGTCGTCGAAATCCTTGAGATCTGCCTCGTGGCGAAGGACCTCATCGACGATCGGCTGGATCTTGCGGACGTCACGCTCGAACTTCGTGCCGAGGACCGTTGTGACTACTTGCTTGATCATGCTACTCGCGGGCTGGCTTCACGCCATCTCTGTACAGGTTGTCGGAAACGATAATCTCGTATACGGGATCGGGCACCAGATAGCGAAACGGTCGCCCCGATCTGATCCGCTCTCGAACCTCGCTCGAGGAGATCGCGATATGCGTGACCTCGACCCCGATGCACTCGAGTCCGAGGTCGGCTTCGACCTCCACTGGCGCCTCGGCACGCGACATCACCGCGATCCGCGCCCGTTTGCCGATCTCGCCGATGCGGTGCCAGCGGTGCAGCTCACCTACGATGTCGGCGCCGACCAGCAGGAAGAGCTCGGCTCCCGGATATTCTTGCTCGAGCTGCGCGAGGGTATCGACGGTGTAGGAGGGGCCGGGCCGTTTGCACTCACGCTCGTCGACCTGGAAACGTTTCGAGCCGGCCGTCGCCGCCCGGATCATCCGGGCGCGTACAGCCGCCGGCGCCTCCACCCTCGCTCCCTTCAGCGGATGTTCACCGGTGGGGACGAAGCACACCCGATCGAGGCGAAGCGCTTCCGCCGCGTCGTCCGCAACGATCAGGTGACCGATGTGCGGTGGGTCGAAGGTTCCACCGAAAATGCCGAGCCTCATCCCGCAGCCAGCGTTTCGCGCCACCCGTGCGCGTCGTCTCTCACGAGCCTACCCCGCCTGGGTTCGGGCCTTCAGGTCCCGAGCCTCAGATGAGTCCGGGTGCTCGCGCAGCAGGCGAGCCCGCGTCTCCTCTGCCTCCTGTACGTAGCCGACCTTCGTATATGTTTCGTACAGCGTCAGCAATGCCTGCGGCTCGACGGACGCGCCCGCGTAGTTGCTCAACAGGTGCTCGAGGTACACGATCGCCGAATCGTAAGCGCGACGCTTGAAATAGTAAATTGCGTTGAGATAGTACTTACGCGCCAGCTTGTCGCTGAGTTCCCTCGTTCGCTGTGCCGCCTGCTCGGCGAAAGGGCTTCCCGGATAGAGCAGCGCGACCGACCGGCACTGATCGATTGCCTCGTCGGTGTACTCCTGATCCAGCTCCGGTCGCGGCGACAGCTCATAATAGGCCTGGCAAGCCCGGTACCGGGAGTCGTCAGCCAGGGGGCCGGCCGGCCGGTTTTGGGCCAGGCGCAGAAACTCCGACGCCGACGTCAGATACTGTTTCTTCTGATAATACGACTCGCCGATCAGATATTGTGCGCTGTCGGCCTTCGGGTGGCCGGGGTCCTGAAACAGAAACCGCTGCAGCGCCTCGATCGCACGGTCCCAGCGCTCCCGCTGGAAAGCCTCGGCTCCGATACGGTAGAGCTCGTCAGGCGGCAGCTCCTTGGGCAGCTCTTTCGGGCAACCGAGGAGCGCCAGCCCGAGAAGGCAAAGCCCGAGCCGGCCCCCGAGCTTCATCGCACCTCCTCATTGGCCGGCGCGCGGTAACGGATGCTGCGGATGCGATCCTCCGCCTCGCGGACGCGGCGACCCGTTCGAGTCGGATTGAGGTCCAGCACCCGCTGGTACGAGCGGCTGGCCTCATCGAACTCGCCCATCGAGAAGAGTATCTGTCCGCGCTCGAACCAGGCATCATCGAGCAGCGCCTGGGGCGCACCGAGTTCGATCACCAGTTCGAGCTTCTCCAGCGCTCCGGCTGGCCGGCCAGCCAATCGGTCCTTCTCGGCGAGCTGATACGCGCACTGGCCGGCGTGCCAGCGCGCCGTGCCCCGGGCCACCCCGGAGGGCCGTAGCGCCAGAAAGCGGCGGTAATGGCCCAACGCCTGCGCGCAATCCTCCAGCTCGTAGTAGACCCGTGCGATCTCGTAACGCACCGCTGGCTCGACGCTATCACTCTGCAGCGCGAGCACGGTCAGGTAAAGTGGCAGAGCGCTGGCGTACTCTCCCAGCTCGTAGTAGTAGCGCGCAAAGGGAAGGGCCAGATCGTCCGGCACGCTTCCCGGCCGGATGGACTCGACCTGTTCGAGCGCCCGGGCCAGCCGCGGCCGATCTCGCGTCTTCAGCGCACGCCTTGCCATCGCGAGGAAATCCGCCAGGGCCTGGTTGGCATACGAAGAATCGATGGCCAGGAGACGTACGTAGTAGTCGCTCGCCTCGTCCAGTCGGTCGAGATGCGCATAGCCGTGCGCCAGCCTCAGCAAGACGTCGGGGTCGTCGCCGCGCTTCCGTAGGGCCACCTGATACTCAGCCAGAGCCGCTTCGTCGCGTCCCGAGCCGAGTAGACGGTCACCCCAGGCGAGGTGATCGCGCACGTCTCCGCGACACCCGGCCACCCACAGACCGCCGAGGATCGCGACTGCCATGGGATAGGTTCGGGACTTCAGCCGGCTTCCTCCTCGCCGGCCATTTGAGCGTGGGGCATGTTGAGGAAGGCACGGGCCTTGGGGTGATTGGGGACCTGCTCCAGGCAGGCCTCCCATTCCGCGGCGGCCGAGTCGTACTTGCCGGCACGGTAGTACACGAGGCCGAGAGACACCCGAGCTTCCACGTAGTCAGGGTTTTCGGCCAGGACGCGGCTGAGCTCGTCGATCGCGTCCTCCAATTTCCCCCCGTCCATGAGCGACCGAGCCAGCTTGGTTCGGATGTCGAGAAAGTCGGGCCGGAGATCCGCGGCGCTATGATACTGACTCTGCGCCTGTTCGAAGGAGCCGAGATCCGCGTAGAGGTCGCCAAGCTCCATATGCAGGTTGGCGAGACGCGCCGACACCGAGCGAGAAAAGGGCCGGCCGACAGTGTGATCGCAGTCCCAGGCGAGGCGAAAGGCCTCCCGCGCATCCTCGTAGCGGCCCAAATCGTTCAGCGTGATCGCCCGATTCAGGTGAGCCTCGACATAGGAGGGGTTGAGGGCGAGGGCTCGGTCGAACTCGTCGAGCGCCGCTTCGGGCTGACCGGCGAGGCCGAGAGCCAGTCCCAACAGGTGTCGGACGTCGGCATAGCCCGGCTCGCGCTCGGTCGCTTCTCGCAAGGCCGAGATCGCGCCGACGTAATCGTTCTGCGCGAGGCACTCCTTCCCCCGCGCGATCAGCTGGTCGGTGTTCATCTGCCCGAAGCTAGGCGTTCTCAGTCTTCTCGGCAAGCGAAGCCACCGGTCTCGGACGCCGGAACATGCGCCGCCACAGCCCGTACTTGATGACGCAGCGCAGTGCCGAAATCCCGTCACGCCAGTTGATCTTCTTCCCCTCGGCGTAAGTGCGACCGCTGTAGGAGATTCCCACCTCGTAGATGCGCCAGCCGCCCTGGGCCAGCTTGGCTGTTATCTCGGGTTCGATGCCGAAGCGCTTCTCCTCGATCTCCAGCGACTCGTACACGGGCCGTCGCAGCATCTTGTAGCACGTCTCCATATCGCTGAGATTGAGATTCGTCGCCATGTTCGAAAGCAGCGTCAGGATCATATTACCCACGCGATGCCAGAAATACAGCACCCGGTGGGGGCCCTCCCCCAAGAACCGTGATCCGTAAACCACATCGGCCTTGCCCTGCTCAATCGGCGCCAGCAGCTTCACATACTCCGAGGGGTCGTACTCGAGGTCTGCGTCCTGGATGATTGCGGCGTCGCCGCTCGCCTTCGCCATCGCGACACGGATCGCCGCGCCCTTACCCTGGTTTGCTGTCTGGAGCACCAGGTGCTGCAGCTCTCCGCGATCGAGCATCGCCTTCAGCACATCACGTGTGCCGTCCACCGAGCAATCATCCACTACGATGATTTCCTTGTCGACCGGCACCGCGCGGACTTGGCGCACGATCTCCTCGATCGTCTCGCGCTCATTGTAAACCGGGATCAGCACCGAGAGCTTCACCGCTGTGCCTTGCGTGTGGCGGGCCCGGCACCCGCTTTGAGGCGGAGACCAAAGTAGTCGATCGTCTTCCTCAAACCCTCCCGCAGGTCGATCTCCGGCTGCCAGCCCAACACCTGGCGGGCCAGCGCTATGTCCGGCTGCCGCACCTTCGGGTCGCCCTCCGGCAGCGGACCGAACTCGAGCGTCGATGAACTTCCGGTCAGCTCCAGCACGAGATCGGCCAGCTGGAGTACCGTCAACTCGGCCGGGTTGCCGATGTTCACGGGATCCACGCAGTCACTGTGAAACAGGCGCCAAATCCCGTCGATCAGGTCGTCCACGTAGCAGAAGGACCGGGTCTGCAATCCGTCACCGTAGACGGTGAGCGGGTGTCCGCCCAGCGCCTGCACACAGAAGTTGGATACCACTCGTCCGTCCTTGGGTCGCATCCGCGGCCCGAAGGTGTTGAAGATGCGCACGATGCGTGTCTCCAACCCGTGATAACGGTGATACGCCATGGTGATCGCTTCGGCAAAGCGCTTCGCCTCGTCGTACACACCTCGTGGCCCCACTGGATTCACTCGTCCTAAGTAGGATTCGGGCTGGGGGTGCACGTCCGGGTCACCGTAGACCTCCGATGTCGAGGCGAGCAGGAACCGCGCGTTCTTCGCCTTCGCGAGTCCAAGCGCATTGTGCGTACCCAGCGAGCCCACCTTCAACGTCTGGATCGGGAGCTCGAGGTAGTCGACCGGGCTGGCTGGAGAGGCGAAATGGAATACCCCATCCAGCGACCCGGCGACATGAATGAACTCCGTGACGTCATGTTGATAGAAGGTGAAATGCTCGTTCTCAAGCAGGTGGCTGATATTGTCGGGGGTCCCCGTGACGAAGTTGTCTAAACCGACGACATCGCAGCCCTCCGCCAGTAGCCTGTCGGCCAGGTGGGAGCCCAGAAAGCCGGCCACGCCCGTGATCACGACCCTCACGTCACCGCCTCCCGTCCCAGCGGGTAGTACACGTACTTGAGTTCCCGCATGCGCATAGCCTCGTACAGGTTGCGCGCGTCGAAGACCACCGCTGTCCTCATCAGGTCCTTCACCCGCTGGAAGTTCGGCCTGCGGTACTCCAGCCAGTCGGTCATCACGACGAGAGCGTCGGCGTTATCCAGAGCATCGTAGTCGCGCTCGAAGTAGCTCACGCGCTCGCCGAACAGCTGCCGCGCCGTGGGCAAGGCGGCCGGATCGTGCACCCGCACAGCCGCGCCCCGCGCCAGCAGCCCCTCGATGAGCACGATGGAGGGCGATTCCCGCATATCGTCCGTTCCCGCCTTGAAGGCCAGCCCCCAGACGGCGAAGGTCCGGCCCGACAGCTCGGGACCGAAGTGTTTCTCGATCTTTGCGAGGAACAGCAGCTTCTGCGCCTCGTTGACCTCCTCCACCGCCCGCAGGATCTTGAAGTCGTATCCGCGCTCCCCCGCCGTCCGTATCAGGGCCTTAATGTCTTTCGGAAAACACGACCCGCCGTAGCCTGGACCGGGAAATAGGAAGGTGGGGCCGATCCGGTGGTCGGAACCCACACCACGCCGCACCAGCGCGACGTCGGCCCCGGTCAGCTCGCACATACGCGCCACCTCGTTCATCAAGCTGATCCGCGTCGCCAGCATGGCGTTGGCCACGTACTTGGTCAGCTCCGCAGAGGCGACGTCCATGACGATGATCGGATTACCCGTGCGCACGAACGGCTCGTACAGCTCTCCCAGCATCTGCCGGGCCTTCGGCGAGTCGACCCCC
>CAYGCC010000378.1:0-15570 GCA_964348165.1 uncultured Gemmatimonadota bacterium
CTTCAATGTGGGGAGCGCCGTCGAGGCCAGCATCGCCGAGTCCGAGAACCGCTTGCGTGTGACGGTCCAACTTTCCGATGCCTCCACGGCGCGACTCCTCGACAGCACGGAGCTGGAACGTCCTCACGGTGAGCTGTTCGCCCTACAGGACGACGTGGCGCAGGAGGTAAGTCGGTTCCTGCGCGAGCGGCTGGGCACCAAGATCCGACTTAGAGAGCGGATGGCGGAGACGAGCAGCGTTGAAGCCTATACTCTGGTCCAGCAAGCGGAGGATGTGAGGGAAGATTTTCGACCGCTCATGAGATCCGGGGATAAGGATGGCGCCGCGTCCGCTCTGCGGCGCGCCGACCAACTGCTTGCACAGGCCGAGTCCCTCGATCCACACTGGATCGAACCGATCGTGCTGCGAGGTTGGCTGGCCTGGCAGATGGGGATTCTCCTGAGCGAGACTCCCGGTGAGTCCGATGCCGCGCGTGTCCGCGAGGGTCTCGTCCACGCCGAGCGCGCCGCCAACATCGACCCAAAGAACGCCAAGGTCTTGGAGCTGCGTGGAACGCTGAACTATAACCTCTTCCGACAGTTATCGGACTCTGCGACGCAGCCGGGACTGCTGGAGTCTGCCCGGGAAGATCTCCAGGTCGCGGTTGCGGTGGACGCATCGCTGGCGAGCGCGTGGAGCTCGCTGAGCAAGCTGCTGCACTGGCAGGGAGAGTTCGCCGAGGCCAAGCGCGCGGCTGTACGCGCCTACGAAGCGGATGAGTTCCTGGAGGACGCCCAGGCCATCCTTTTCCGTCTCGCCAACATCTCCCTGGAACTCGAAGACTCCCAGGATGCTGTCAAATGGGCCGCTGAGGGGCGACGGCGCTTCCCCGACGTGGTGGATTTCCCGGCGGTGGAACTCGGTGCGCTTACCTCTCACGGCCCTCAGCCTGACGTGGAAAAGGCCTGGGGCCTGTTGAAAGAGATCAGGTCCCTCATGCCACCGCAGCGCGCGGAGTACTTCGTGCCCCTGGCAACGGTACAGGTCGCCGCGGTGCTAGCCCGAGCCGGATTGAGAGACAGCGCCAGGGCCGTTATCGCGCAGGCTCGCACAGGGGCCAGCGCCGCGGTGATTGCGTTCCTCGCCTATGACGAAGCCCACGCCTGGGTGCTGCTGGGCGAGCGGGACCGAGCGCTGGAGGCGTTGACCCTGCATCTCGAGAACGAGCCACAGGACAAAGCCTACATCGCCGAAGACCCCTGGTTCCGCGAGCTGAGTGACGATCCCCGCTTCAAAGCGCTCGTGGGTTTGGAGCGAAGCTAGCAGGCCCTTGTCTCACCATCGTCGCTGTCGCTGTGACCAGAAGCCTGAGTGGGCGGTTGGCGCCTGAGCCATAGGGGGCCCTGACACCCGCGCACGCGACCCCTTGTGACGCGCCTCAAGAGCTAGCCCCTGCCGATGTGTATGACAACCTCCCTTGCTCCAATCACCTCCACCTTGAAGTCCGTCAACTCGAATCCGACTTCACCTCTGTGCAGGATGATCCGTTCCCCATTGTCCCTTTCGAGGACGACCTCGAGCGGGCTCCCCTCCGTGATCTTGATCTTGGCCATCGGTACCTCCTGACGGCGACGATCTTGACGCCGTCATAATGATCGCGGGGCACGTGAAAAGTGGGTTTGCCGGCTGCCGACCCTAGGTCGGCTACTGCCTCGGCGCGCGCAAACCGCAAACCGGACTTGTTACCGGATTGTAAAGTGCCTGGAGGTGGGATCCAGGTGCACCCAGTGCGGGACACTGCTACGGCGTAAGGTACTAGCACGGCTCAGGCTCCCGGGAGCAGTGGCTTGAGCCTTTTCGGCCCAGACCCTCGCCAGCATCCAAGCTAGAGAGTGGCTGCGGCGATAGCAATGTCAGTCCGCCGGACCACTCAACATCCATCCAGCCTCCCCGAAGGCGGTCACGACGTGAAACAAGGCGAATTCACCCATGCCCGGCTGACGAGCAAAGGCAAACGCCGGCTGGCCAGATCACGCCACTTATTGCTCGCCTGGCTTAAAGCGAACTTCGGCACTCATCTTTCAGAAGATCAGCTGCTCGCTCTTGGTGGTGCGCTCGAGCGCGAGCTGGCGGGGCCCGGGCGCTGGGAAGGGCAGACGGAGTATCTGCGAGTACACCGACAGGAAGGGGCGCGATAACAGCGGCGGCGTCGCCGGTGGGATCGACAGCGAGTCGTCACTGTCGTGTCGATGCAGGCCGGCGACGCCGCCAGTGAGCTAATCCCTTCTGTAGAAGATGTAGAACCCTCCGCCGGTCGCGCCGAAGATCTTCGCATCGTCGACGGGTTGATCGTAGGCCCCCGTCCCATTCAGGAAGGCGTGGGCATCCTCCGTCGTCGTGGCGAGCTTCCAGCCCCAATCACTGGTTGCGGCGAGGCCTCCGCGATAGAACATCAAGATCTCGCCAGGGCTCAACCCCCCGATGGTTCCCTCTCTGGGCTGACCGTAGGTCCCGGCGCCGTTCAGGAAGTTGAGCATGTCGTCGATGTCGGTGGCTCGCTTCCACCCCCACGAGGCATCAGCCGAAGTTCCCCGGTAGAACACGTAAAGTTGTGAGTCTCCCACGTAGGCGAGCCTCGCCTCCGCTTTCCCGTCGCCGCTGTAAGCGCCACTCTGGTTGAGAAAGTCGTGGGCGTCTTCGGGCGTTGGCGCGAGCTTCCACCCCCAGTCCGAGGTTCCCTCGAGATCACCCCGGTAGAAGACGAAGAATCCCTGGTCGGTCGCCGCAACGTCACCGAGTGCGTGGGCTTCCGAGTAGGGACCGAGCCCGTTGATGAAGTCGTGGGCATCATCCGGGGTGGTTGCCAACTTCCACCCCCAGGACGGCTGCTGGCCATCGCAACCGGCACACAGAGTGGCGAACCCTGCAAGCACAATACAGGTCAGGAACAGTCTGGGCGCTTTCATATCTCCCCCTTTCTTTCCAGCCGCGGATGTTGGACCCGGCCGGGGGACGACGGCGGTTTTGGGTTCCGCGGCACTCCATCGGTCGACGACCCGTCGCTCGCTTATCGCTCGAATACCATGACCCTCACAGCCGACGGACGCCGCGCGTCGTGATAGATGCGGTGCGTCGCCTTCTGGAAGTCCTCCTCGTCGGCCTCGTAGATGTTCACGAACGTCTGCGGATTACGGTCGACCAGCGGAAACCACGAGTTCTGCACCTGCACCACGATGCGGTGCCCCGGCTTGAAAGTGTGGGCCACGTCCGGCAGCTCGAATCGCACCGAGGTCACCTGCCCCGGCACGAATGCCTCGGGCCGCTCGAAGCTGTTCCGGTAACGGCCGCGCAGCACCTCCCCCCGCACCAGCATCTGATAGCCCGCCATCGGCACATCTTTGTCGTTGCTCGGATAGTCGCGCAGCGAGTCGGGGAACGCGTCGATCAGCTTGACCACGTAGTCGGCATCGGTGCCGGTCGTGCTGACGAACAGGTCGGCCACGATGGGGCCGGTCAGCGTCACCGCCTCGGTCAACACGTCGGATTCGTACACCATGACGTCGGGCCGCCGGGCCGCGAAGCGCTGGTCGTCGGTCATGTACTCGCGGGTGCGCCGCAGGTGGACGTCCTCGGTATAGGGCACTGGCTTCATCGGATCGGCCACATACTCGTCGTAGCTTTCGGAAACCTTCGGCGGCGTGAAGGCGAGCCGGCCGTTCGGGTGGAAGAAGAGCTGCTTTTCCTGGACGTTGGCGGGGGGCCACGTGTCGAAGCGCAGCCACTCGAGCGCGCCGGTGTCGTACACCGTCGCCTCGGCCAGATCCATCGTCCCCTCATCCTTTAGATAGTAGCCTAAGAATCGCAGCTCCACGTCCTGGTAGAAGTCGGACGTGGCGTCGCCCCAGTGCACGTTGCCCAGCTCCTCCCCCTTATCGAATGCCCACTGGCCATGGAACCAGGGACCCATCAGCAGGCGGTTCTCGGTCGTCGGCGGGTTCTGGGTCTCGATCGCTTCGTAGGTATTGAGTGGCCCGTAAAGGTCCTCGGCGTCGAACCAGCCTCCCACCACCAGCACCGCCGGCTCGATGTTCTTCAGGTGAGGCCGCGGGTCGCGAGCCTTCCAGAAGTCGTCGTAATCGGGGTGGCTCATCAGTTCGGGCCAGAAGGCGATGCTGTCGCCGAAGAACTTCGCCTGAACGTTCTTGATGGGACCTAGCTCGAGGAAGAACTCGTAGTTGTCCTGGTTGGGCCACTGAAAGGGCCGCGGATTTTGGCGCGTCGGCTCGGGCCTCGGACGCCCGATCGACGAGTAGAACGAAAGGGCGTCCATCAGGAAGAAGGCGCCGTTGTGGTGCCAGTCGTCGCCGATGAACCAGTCGGTGACCGGCGCCTGGGGCGACACGGCCATCAACGCCGGGTGGGCGTCGGGCAGCGACATGGTCGCGTAAAACCCGGGATACGAGATCCCGGTGATCCCGACGCGCCCGTTGTTGTGGGGCACGTTCTTGACCAGCCAGTCGATGGTGTCCCAGGTGTCGCTGCTTTCGTCGATGTCTTTGTCGCTTCGCTTGTCAGGATTGTGCGGCCTCACATCAACGAACGTGCCCTCGCTCATATAGCGGCCCCGCACGTCCTGGAAGGCGAGTATGTATCCGGCCTCGATCAGGTGCGCGTTGAACATCAGGGCCATGCTGTAACGCTCCTCACCGCGCGGCTCTATGTTATAGGGCGTGCGCCGCAGCAAGATCGGGTACGTCCGAGTCGTGTCTTTCGGCACGTAAAACGACGTGAACAGGCGGACGCCGTCCCGCATCGGGATGTAGACCTCGCGCTTGGTCACGCGCTCACTCGACCACTCGGGGCTCCCCCGCGGAGCTGACGGTAGGGTGCGGCCGAAGTTCAGCGGAAAGCTCTCGCCGCCCTGGGTGAAAGTCCCTGTGATCGTCGTGAATCCGGGATCGACGCTGCCCTGGTATTCGAGCTGAGCCCTGTTCAAGCGGAAGACGAGCTGGCCGTCCTCGACCAAAAGCTCGTCCAGTGGGATGCCGGTGGCCCCCTGGTCCGGACTGTCGAGGGTGGCGCTGTACCCGTCTTCGGCCTGGGTAACGTGCAGGGTCAAGCGCAACTTCATCGCCCCGACATCCAGCGTGCCGTACCAGTCGCCAGTCACGTCCTGTTGGGCCACCGCCGGTGACGAAACCAGCGCCGCCGGCAGGAACACCAAGGCGACGAGAGACCGAAGACCTGGCTTGTTTCTGCTTTTCATTGGACCGAACCTCATGCGAAGCTGATCGTGAGCACGACCTCTGGCACGACGAAGCCTTGTCAGGGGCTGAGAGCCAGGTGAGGCGTTTGATGGTGGGGCTGCAGTTCCCAGAATACCGCGCCCTCGGGCGTGAGGCAACGAGGGGTTGACCGGCGGGGGCGACATCGATAGCGAGCGGCGGCTCATGTCGCCATCTTTCGAATTGCCATCGCCACCAGCACGACCGGAACTGATCGGAACCACGGCCGGGAAAGCATCGCCTACAGCCTGCGCCGAGGGAGGGACAAGCATGAGCGACAAAGCCACGTCGGCCAACGACCAGAACCTCCATACTGACAACGCTGACGATGTGGGCGCCGCCGAGCGGGACTATTTGGGTGTCCAGCCGACCTACGGCCTGGCGATCTCCGGTGGCGGCATCCGCTCGGCCTCGTTCGGGATGGGGGTCCTCCAGGGTCTGGTCCGCGGCGGTCTGCTGGAGAAGGTCGATTACCTGTCCACGGTCTCGGGTGGTGGATACATCGGGTCGTCGCTGACCTGGTTCCTGAAAAAAGGCCTGCCCGACGGCACCCCGGCTGGCACCGACGAAAGCAACTTTCCGTTCGGCGCCCGAGGCGTGGGAGGGCGGCTTGAAGGGAAGCGTAACGCGATCCTCGACTTCATCCGCCAGCACGGCAACTACCTGACCCCGGGGAAAGGCCTCACCTTCATCTCGCTGGTCGCCGCGGCGCTGCGCAGCATAATCATCGCGCTCTTCGTCTACCTGGCGCTGGCGACGGTCTTCATGGTCGTGCTGGACCGGCTCGCGACGCAGGTGGCCCGGTGGATCAACGGATTGGGCTGGTTCGATGTGGCCGTTCCAGAGTCTCTCGGGCTCTTCTTGCCATTCGCACTGGTGGGCGTCGCCATCTTCGGGTTGTCGGCGCTGTTCTATTCGCTGCGCACGCGCCTGGCCCGGCAGAGTGGGAAGATCCGGTATCGATGGTCGGTAATGGGACAACAGTACATCGGTTGGACGTTAACACTGGTAATTGTGTTCGTGGTGATCGGCTCAATTCCGTACGCCGGCAATGCTCTGGGTGATGTGTGGCGGCAGACGATCGCCGGCGGTTTTGCCACCGTCGTCGGCGCGATTTCCGGCTTCTGGCAGTTCTGGAAAGCGCAGTCGCCGAAGAGATCGGCAGGCGAGGAGCTTGGGGCGGTCAGCAAGCTTGGCACCGGCTTCCGCACCATCGTGGGCACCGCTGCGCTGATCTATGGCATTCTCCTCAGCGCCTATATCCTGAGCGCCTTCATCCTGAGCGATTCGGTGCGCACGCTCTGGTGGTTTGGCGGCCTCGTCGCGGTCACCGCCCTCGTCGGCATCGTGGTCAACCTGAACTACGTCGGGCTGCACCGCATGTATCGCGATCGCCTGATGGAGACCTTCATGCCGAACCTCGAGAACGTGAAGAACAATCGATGGGGTCCGGCCACCGAGGCGGATGAGGAACTGATCGAGGAGATGTGCGGGCCGGGACGTGAGCGGCCCTATCACCTCGTCAACACCAACGTTGTGTTGGCCCAGTCGTCGGAATCGAAATACCGGGGTCGCGGCGGTGACAACTTCATTCTCTCGCCACTTTTCTGCGGGAGCGACGCGACCGGCTGGCGTCGCACCAGCGCCTACATGAAGCAGATGCGGTTCCGGGGCCGCAGCCGCGGGATGACGCTTTCCACGGCGATGGCGATCTCCGGCGCCGCCCTCAACCCGCACGCCGGTGTGGCCGGCGGTGGTGTGACGCGCAACCGCCTGGTCTCGGCTCTGTTGTCGTTGCTCAACTTGCGGCTCGGCTACTGGGCCCCAAACCCGAAGGTCGATTCCTTTTACGGGTTCACACCAAACTTCCTGGCTCCGGGGTTCAGCTGCGGAGTGCTCGGGCTGTTCCTCAGCGAGAAGAGCCGGTCGGTGGAGCTGACGGACGGCGGCCACTTTGAGAACCTGGCGCTCTACGAGTTGATCCGCCGCCGGCTCAAAGTGATCATCGTCTCGGATGGCAGCGCCGATCCCGGCTTCCGCTTCGGCGACCTGGCGAACGCCATCGAGCGCGTACGGGTGGACTTCGGCACCAAGATCAGTTTTCGGGAGGATGCGAAGGTAAGCCTCGATGGGCTGCTCCCCGGTTCTGCCGAACCGTTCCCCGACGAGAAGTACAAGCTGGCTGCGCGGGGCCACGCGATCGCCGACATCGAGTACAGCGCGGACAGCAGCGGGGTTCTCATCTACTTGAAGACCACGCTGACGCGCGGGCTGCCGCGGGATGTGTACGGCTACAAAGACAAGTATCCCAGCTTCCCGGATCAGACCACCGGAGACCAGTTCTTCGATGAGGTGCAGTTCGAAGCCTACAGGGAACTGGGTTATCAGCTGACCAAGACGATGCTGAAGGAGCCAGAGATTCAGCCGCTTCTCAGTGGGAAAGTGTGAGATCAGGATTTCGACAGGCGACCCGCTCCGCTTGGTCCGCGCTATCCCAAGCTTCGAGCGGCGCGGCGCGGGCGATCTCGCCGAGGGTAGAGCAGGGTCGGGTGACGCCGGGTCGCCAACGAACTACAGGTCAACAGCGCCCACAGCTTCCTTTCTCAGGCGGAGGACCGCGAGCTGTCGGGGCGCCTCACCGCCGTTCCCGCTGCAACTCCGCGAGATTGCGCCTCGACGCCTCGAAGTTCGGATCGATCTCGAGCGCCTTCCGATAGCTGGCGATCGCCTGCTCAATCAACCCCTTGGCCCGGTAGCCATCGCCCAGGCTGTCCCAGACGTTGGCGGAGCGCGGGAACTGTTCCGTGTTGATGAGAAAGACCTCGATCGCCCGCTCCACCTGCTCGGCTCCCAGGAGCCGGTAGCCGAGGCTGTTCACCGCGCTCTCGGTGAAGAAATAGGCCGCGGGCTCGGCGCGGAAGTCGCGAACGATCGTCGCGAAGTCATCATCGGTGCGAGCTCCCTCCAGCGCCGGGACCAGGACCTTCTTCCCGGCGAGCACAGCCTCGGCCGTCTCGGCCGCCTGCTTCTCCCACGGGTAGCTTCGCCGGTTACGCTCCAGCGCCTTGGCGAACGCTACGCGCGCGCCGTCCGCGTCACCTCGTCGCAGATGGCCTTCGGCTACGAGCTGCCAGGCGCGGTAGGATTCGGGGAATTCTTCGGCCGCGAGCTGGAGAAGCAGAGCGGCAGCCGGCTCCATTCCGTTCGCTGCCAGACGCCCCGCCAGGCCGAGAAGCTCGTCCTCGTCGACGTAGAAGGTTTTGCGATCCGCGGCGCCGAGGGCCTCGAGCCTGACCACCGCCGCATCTGGAGCCAGGCCTTGCAGCTCGCGCTCGAGATGCGCGGCCCATGACTCGCGGACGTCGGCAACGCTGGCCGACACGTCCCTGGGCGACGGCTCACCGCGCTCGATGAACTTCAGGGCGAACTCCAGCACACGATCGCGTCCCGCCGCGATATCCTCGGGCCGGTTGATGATGCGCAGGTCCATGGGCACGCCGATTCCCTCCCAGCAAAAGCCGGTGGGATCGACGAAGAGCTTGAACGACACCCCAAATTGCCAACCGTTGGGCAACCGGTCGCCGTAGACATCGGCGAAGACCCCGGAGGTAAAGTCGCCCAACAGCGTAGTGTGGGGCAGCACCCGCATCGCGAGTGCGAAGTTCTCGGCGGCGCTGATCCCCCAGCGGTTCGTGAGCACGACGAGCGTCTTGGTGAATTGCACCGGTCCCCGCGGTTCGACGTAGAAGTATCTGGGCGGAGCGAAATCATCATGCTCGGGCCCGTTGCGCTCGTACGTCTTCATGTAGAGCCGCTTCCGATCGGCGAAGCGGCTGGCGATGGCCTTCCCCACCTGGTCGTCTCCACCCGGGGTCGCCCGGAGGTCGATGACGACCGCTTTCGCATCCCGAAACTCGCCGACGATCTCGTCGATCGCCCGGGTGCTCTCTGCGAGCTGACCGAACCCACGAATGCGCAGATAGCCGATGGAGTCGGGCAACCAGGCGAAGCGTAGCAGGCCCCGGGACTCGAGCTCGCTGACGAGATAGTTGGACTGCACGAGGCCGATGGAGAAGTCCTCCATCTCCTGCTGCGCGAAACCTTCGCCGTTGAGCTCGCTGAGGATCCCTGAACGGTAACTCCGGCCGCCGCCGGCGAGCCGCACGTGGTTGTCGTTCAGGTGCTCCAGCAAGTTCGACATGATCTGGAACAGCCCGTCGTCGGTCGTCTCCGGGGTCACCATCGGCCGGTAAACTCGGTAGAGGGCGGCCCAGTCCACCCGCTTCGGTCCGAAAAGCGCGTAGTTGCGGTCGAACGTCTGCCACAGGACCTCGAAGTTGTACTCGGGGTCCGTAGGCTCGCGAGCTTCCTGGGCAGCGCTCGAGTTGGCGAATAGTGCCAGCGCAAGAGATGAAGCGGATACGAAGGTTACGAGTCGGCGCGTGATCATCTTAGCACCCCTCGAAGCACAATCACTTGCTTGTCGTTAGCAGAGGCAACAGCCCCTTCCGTCAGCCCGTCGTTGGCTCGCCGGCGAGCCGCTCCATGGCGCGGCGTGCGGACTCGACGCGCGGCTGCAGGTGGGGGTCCGCATCGGCCCACATCTCGAGGAAGCGGGAGTAGTAGATCAGCGCTCGCTCGCGCTCGCCGCGCCGCTCGTGCAGCTGCGCTCGCTCGTAGAAGCCCAACGCCTCCAGCCAGGGATTCCAGTAAAGCGAGCCGTAGATCCTGAGCGCCTCGTCCTCGCCGCCGCGATCCCGAATCAGGTTGGCCAGCGAGTAACGATCGATGTCGCGTGGCAAGGTCCACAGCCCGTTGATCATCCCCAGCCCGCGGCGCAGGTAGGCGATTGCGGCGTCGACGCTGTCGGTGACCGCCGCGATGCGGCCTCGTAGTGTCCACACCTGCCCTTGAAAGGAACGGGCCGCGGCGGAATCGCCGGCTGCCATGACGCTGTCCGTGAACTGCTGCAGACGCTCCAAGCCCGCCCGCGCAGCCTCGGAGCGCCCTTCCCGAGCCGCCTCGACGGCCAACGCACCGAAACCCTCGAGATCGTCGACGCGGCGGGAGAGTCGCTCGATCATCTCGTCGACGGATGGATCGGTCAGACCGAACTCACGGGCGTTGAGGAGCACGTACAAGACGTTGTCATCCAAGTCGCCCGCAAAGAGCGGCAACGCGTGCTCGAAGAGGTCGACCGCTGCGGCTATCCGGCCCAGCCGCAAGTAGGTCAAGCCCAGCATCCACAGCGCTCCGCCGCGGGCTTGGTCGGGATGCCGCGGGTCGGCGAGCGCCAGATTAACTCGCTCGTACTGGGGCAAGTTGTTGGGTGGTCCCCATTGCCGTAGCCGGGCTCTAACCCAACCGAGCGCCTCGGCATCGAGGGTGTCCAGGGCCTGGACGACCGCCGCCGAATCTGCGGATGAACCGAAGGCGAATGACGCCAGCAGCTCGAAGCTCCGAGCATAATAGGATGTCGAGTCCAGGCTCAGGTAGCGCTCGGTCAAGGCAGGTCCCCGCACCGAGTCCATCTCGGTGTAGGCGAGCTCGAGCATGTGGATCAGCGCCGGCGCAAAGGTCGAGTCCAGGCTCAGCGTCCGCTCGAACGGGTCGATAGAAGCTTCTATCCCGAAGCCCGCTTGCCCGCCGAGGTGAAAGTAGGCTTCGCCCAATCCGTACCAGGCCTCGAGGTCGTCGGGGTACCTGGCGGCGAGGCGCTCGAAGACACGGATCCCCTCGAGGTCGCCGTCCACATCGACCAGCTTCCACCCGACGATGACCAGGCTGTCCCGCTCGGTGAGCCCCCGCGTGTGGCGCGCCGCCGCGGCAAGGTAGCGCCGCACATCGGCATCGATCCCACGTCCCCAACCGTAGCTCAGCCCCAGGCGGTAATGGGCAATGGCCAGCGTCGAGTCGGCATCGATCGCGGCGGAGAACGCTCTTTGCGCTTCCTCGAACTGCGAGCGACGAAAGGCCTGCTCACCCTCCAGATAGGCGCGCAGCGCGGCCAGAGACGTCGTTGTGAGCGCCGACACTCTGATGTTTGGAACGCTGTCACCTTCCCAGATCGAGCGCAGCAGGTCGATCGTCAGACGGTCGACCAGGTGGGTCATCTCCTCCTCGCTGCCTTCGACCGCGGCGGATGCCAAGCGGCGCAGCCAACGGACCGAGTAGAGATCAGCGGAGATGCGCACCCCGGTCGGTCCTGTACGGATCAGGCTGCCCAGTATCATCCGACCCGCGTTGAGCGAGGCGGCCACATCGCCGGCGACCTCGGGCTCGGGGAGCACGTCCGGATCGTGCGTCACTCTTCGCCAACGGTTGATCACTGCCCGCGGATCCGAAGCGCGGAACTGACCCGTCGCATCGAGAGCCGTGGACATGAGGTCGACGAGACCTTCGCGCCACAGCTCTGCGCCTTCGCCCACTACATGGAAGGGCATGACGCTCACGATGTCGCGCTGCAGCTGCTGCCCGCGGTTGCGGAGCCAGACCGTGGCGAAGCCGAGGCTGCCCAGTCCGAGGAGGGCCAAGACGCCAACCAGAGTGGCACGCTTCCAGGTGAACATGTGATGGGCGCCGCGGTCTGTTTCGGAGGCCGCCTCCTCGGCGCTCGCGTCCAGCCCCCCATGCCGTTCTCGCGCTCTTCCCTGGATGACGGCCGTGGCACATACGACGAGCAGCCCGGCAAGAACGAGGGCAAGACCCGCGCGGAAGAACCAGCCGGGGAGACCGAACTGGGCCGTGAGCAGGTCGATGGCCTGGAGGACGCCGTAAGATACGATTACGTATACACTGACCACGCGGAACAGCTGCGCGGAGCGTACACGCTGTAGAGTGCTGCGGAAGTCGATAGCGGCCACTCTATACCTGAACGCACCCCCGGGTGCGCACCGTTGGATTCGATCTCCGATGCGAGGAGCCACGCCTCGAGCGCGAGGCTGACTACCTATCTATAGTACGCGCAGAGCCGGGTCGGAGTTTTACGGCGGCCTCCGGCCCTGAATTTGGATCCAGAATATGACGCCAGCGGGCGCGAAGCAACGAACCGGCCCGCTGCTTTGGCCCCCACGCGGCTCATGCGATGGCCTGCCCCGGGTTTGCCCCGTCATGGAGCACGAGATCTTCATGATCGACGAGTCGCTTGATCGAGATTCCTTTAAGGATTCCGCTGTTGTCAACCTCCCACACCTCTCTGACGAGTGCTTGCTCTGTGTCCTTGTACTCGACCGTAAGCGTCCTGGCTTCGAATTGAAGATTCGCGTAGCCGTTGTAGCCCACCGATACGCGTGCCTTGGAGATTCGGGTACGTTCGCGTCTGTCATATAGAACGAGACCTACCTGATTCTTTCGACGCCTTTTCGGCTTGTCCACAATATCCTCGATCGGTAAGCCCCCGTGTCCGACACAACGCCCATGAACCTGCAGCCTTCCCTTCTTGGTAGCGTGTTTGCCATAGATTGCAAATCTGTGCTCGTGACCCCAGAACCAGAGGACCGGGCGATCTACCAGCCGAGCAAGTTGCCTTGCCGACCGCTCGTAGCCGGACTCGAACTGAGAGTAATATTGATGATGGCTCAGTAGAACTATGCCGCGCTGGCGGTCGTCCGGCAGTCCGACATCGTCGGTTAGCCACTTTATCAGCTTCGAGTGGAGCTTGGCGCTCGGCTTGAAGATCTTCTCGAAGATGGGAGCGCCCACAGAGTAGTACCCGGTGTCCAGACCGATGACCAGCCAGTGAGCGTTCTTCAGGCAGAAGAAGCTGGCCCGCTGGCCGGGAAGCCTTCCACCGTTCCGATCGCGAAGGCCCATGACCGGTAGGAGATATTTGAAGTACGCTTTCCCCCGGGCATACATCTCATGGTTCGCGTTGAGTGCGAAACTCCCACGGCTACCTATCGGCCAGAGCACTCTCCCACCCAACATGTTTTCCCGTACTTCTTTTTTCGTGCCGACGTAGTAGATGTCGCCAAGGTGTATCGTGAAGTCGGGCGAGTCTTCCTTCACGCGCTCTGCAACGTCAAGGGCTTCCTGCGTACCGGAGCCCCAGTCGCCGAGCAAGGAGATGCGGACGGGTCCAGCCGAATCGGGGTCTTCAGGCTTCGCAGTCAACGGGTAGATGCCGTTGTCGTCCTCGTAGGGCGCGTAGTCTGCGAATGGCCATTTGCGACCGAAGCGGCTCCTGACATAGTGCCAGACCCACTGCAAGACCTGGATCTTCAGGTATTCCTTGGCCTTGTGAAGTATGGGCTTTCCCCTGGTTTCCTGCCTGAGACGCTCCGCCTGCGTTCGACCATGAGCCATGCTCATCGATCGCTTCCAAACCTTCCGCAGCGGGGTTCGTGTGACGTACTGATCGCTGTCACGGAGCTCAGAATTCTGTCCCGCTGGCTGGTTCATTCTCAACGCTCCTGCTCGGATTCGGACTGGACGCGCCCTTCTGTGACTCGAGGGTCGAGAACCGATAGCGCAATTCAGCAGATAGGGCTCGTCGGAGCCCCACAACCAGGAGGGCTGCATGAGTGCAGGCTGGCACCGGTGAGGGCTCCAAAATCAAGAGCTATCCGGACCCATTCAAGGCCTCACACCACCGCGTCCAATCATGGGCCTTGTAAGTGAAAGGGGCAATATATTGGCAGTCCCCGCTTCCCACCGCGCGGCCCAGGGACGCTCCACGCTCCTTACTATTGCGGGGTAAACGATGTATCGCCGGAAGAGATCGATGAACGACATGTATCTTGACGTGAGGGCGCTGGTCTCTCTGACGTAGATCGCCCAATACATCCTGTAACCGTCGTCGGCCGGCTCGATCGCCATACAGAAGAAGGCGTGCGCCGTGCGGTTCATCATCTCGGCCAGCTCTTCGTTCTGGAAAGCGTAGACGGTCTTGAACATGCCGTCGCCGCCGCCGGGCTGCTCCAGGGTGCGGGAGCGATCGGCTTCGGTCAGCCGGTGGACGTACGAGGTCGACGTGTCGAAGTACTTCGCGTCGTCCCAGCCGAGCAGGCCGCCCACAAGCATCCGCAGCGCAACCAGCGTTGCGACCGCCGTATTGGCCTCGAGCGGGCCCTGGGCGGCGAGGATCTCCTGGGCATCTTGGAGCGTCAGTCCATCGGGGCCGCCACGCAGATCGAAGACCCAAACGTCGTGCAGCGGCACGTCGGCGAGGAACGAGTTGACGCGGAAGTTCATGGACTGGAACTCCCCCGGTGAGAGGCGCTGCCCGTCCCCGATCGTCGCGGACCACAGGAAGACGAAGTTGAGCAGGAGGGCGGCAAAGACGAGCCCCAACCGCCGAACCGCTCCTCTGAACCCCTCGAGGCCGGTGAGCACGCCTGCCGCTCCAAAGGTCAGCGCCGCCGGCACGAGCCCGATGGCCAATCCCAACGGTCCGGCCGCCGCCGCGCCCAGGGTCGCGCCGCAGGCGATCCAGAGCGCCCAGGCCAGCGGTCTCAGCGGCCCGTCACGCACGACCAGGACAACGGCGACGACGGCCACGGCGATGATGACGACGTCGACCAGCACCAGCCACGACACCGCGGCGTAGGACGCGGACAGCCAAACGCCGACGGCCGCGGCGAGCGCCAGGACGGCGCCCAGCAGAGTCACGACCAGCGTCGAGGTTCTCTTCATCGGTCGCTCTTCCAGCCGTACGATGAACGGCCCTCTTCTGTTTTAGCTTCTCGAAAGCCCGCCGGCGCGCGTCGAGGGAATGAGCGCGCCCCTGCGCTGGAGGGCAAGCCGACGATAGCTGGGCCGCGCGTTGGCAGGCGGCGCTTGCCAGAGCTGCAAGGCTGCAGCGCAGGTGCGAACGGTCGTAAAGGTGCACCGGGCCGGGGCAGAGTTGCTCAGCCTATTCCGTGCACCAGGAAGAAAGCGCGACTACGTCTCCGTCTCCGAGCCCGCTTGGGGAAGCGGCGTGTCCAAGTTCCAAATAGCCCGAGCTATCTTCCAAGAGCCGTCCGACTGCCGCTTCAGTATGTAGATGAACTTGCCAATCTCCTCGCCGGTTTCTCCACCTGCCTTAGGCGTTGTTCGATCCTCCCCCGGTTTCGTTGACACTCTGAAAAGGAGTGGGTAATTCTCCACTCGAGGGGGTCAACGATGAGCGAGAGGTGACGGAAGTTTAGCCGAGAGTTCAAGATCGAGGCGGTCCGGCTGGTGACCGAGGGTGGCCAGGGGGTGACGGAGACGGCTCGAGAGCTCGGGATCAATGCGAATCTTCTGGGCCGCTGGAAGAGGCAGTTGGCCGAGGACGGCGAGGAGGCTTTTCCGGGCAAGGGTCGGCTGAAACCGATGGAGGAG
>CAYGCC010000379.1:0-1611 GCA_964348165.1 uncultured Gemmatimonadota bacterium
CGGACGCTTCACTTCGGCCTGACGATGATCTCCGGGTCCTGCTCGATGCGCTCGTCCTCACCCAGTATCACGGCGAACCGATACTTGAATCTCGTGCCTATGGGAGCGTCGGGCAGCACTGTGGTGCGGGCAAGCTGGCCCGGAGCCGCGGTCACTAATGTGTCCGCGGCCAGCCGGGGATCGAGCCTGATCTCGAGCCCGGCCGTCGGGTGCGACCAGGAGAGCGTGTCCTGCCGGAACACATACACCGGGTCCGGGACGATCCTAAAGGGAACCTGGGTGCCCGAGATGCCGATGAAACGCTGCACCGAGGGGCAGGGGACGACGGTGGGCGGTTGGACAATCCTTCCTACGAAGAAGCCGATCACCAGAAAGACCAACAACAGAACCACCACCAAGAACTTCTGCATGGCACCTCCTGAGTCAGTGGGCGGCGGCCGCCGCCACTTTGCCGCCCGCGTGCGTTAGCGAGCCCCGAGGCGCATCGAGACCGGGGACCGAATAATCGTGCTGGAACGTCAACGCTATCGTGGCCTCACAATGATCTCCGGATCCTCCGTAGACGACTGACCACCGATCGTCACCGTCACGCTGTACTTGATCGTGTCGTCCTCCGCACCGGCAAGAATCGTGGTGAACGTGATGCCCCCGCCTAGCGCCATCAATAGCGAGTCGGCAAACGGCGAAATGGCGACGCGTGGCACACCCCGCAGATCGATTTCGAGCATGTCCGACGTAGCGTGTTGAAACTCCAAGCGATCCCCCGAACGTACGATCGCAGGATCCGGATCGATATTGAAAGGTGCGGTTGCTCCCGAGATGGTCACGCTCACCGTGTCTGTAAGAGCGCCGACTACCTGGATGCCGTCATCGTCGTCGCAGCCCGGCAAAGAAACGATAGCGACGGCAATCAACAGCGGTACGGCCGCGCCAGCTTTCATGATCGCTCTCCCACTTCCAAGTTGCGATTGCTAGACCTGGGCAACACGACTTCACGAGTCGGTCGGAACCGGCCAATCGACGAAAGACCGCCGCTCAGCCCTTCGGCCGGACCACGATCTCGGGGTCGTCGGTGTAGATCTCGCCTCCGACGTTCACGGCGACCATGTACTTGAATCTGCCGTTGGGCGCGTCGGTGCGGACCATCGTATTCGCGGACTTGCCCTGGCCGGCGCGCAGCCTCCCCTTACCGCAAGGCGTGCCCCAACCGAGATGAACGGCAAACGCCCCAGCCGAGCACGCCCATTCGATGCTGTCGCCGGCGTTCGCTAGGATCGGGTCCAGAGAGTAGTCGATGTTGCCGTTGCTCACGCTGATCTCAACTCTGTGGCTGGCCATCTGTGCCTCCAGTGTCTTGAGTGCTTTCGCGGCCGCTGCCCCACCGCGTTATGGCTGTGTGCGACGGGGCCTCTAGCGAAACGAAACACATCCGAATTCGGACGTGCGCCGGCTAGCGCGAAACATCGGCGTCGGACGGCGGTCGCAGTGCCTCGGCCAGGGCGGCCGCCAAACGCTTCAGCAGAACGAAAGTGCTGTCCCGCGGCCCACCCACATCGACCCTTGCCAGCCGCTCTCCTCCCTCCGACTGGTAGAGCTCAGCCACGATCCGGT
>CAYGCC010000380.1:0-7965 GCA_964348165.1 uncultured Gemmatimonadota bacterium
ACACCGCTGGGGTCTGGGCGGTGAGGTGGCGTTCAACAGTCCGCACATCGGGCTAGCGATCGGTTACGACCACAACGACGTGGATGTCCCCGGCGGCACCTTCACCACCGATCTGGTTCAGGGGCGAATCCGGCTGGCCCTCAACACCAAACTGTTCGGGGCCGCCCTCATCCAGTACAACAGCCAGACGGGTGCCTTCTCGGCCAACCTGCGCGCCGACTTCATCCACCGGCCGGGCAGCGACCTGTTCATCGTCTTCAACGAGCGGCGCGACATCGAAGCCGGTCGCTGGCAGCCGCTGAACCGCGCCTTCATCGTCAAGCTGACTTACCTGCGCTGGTTCTAACCCAGCGCCTAATTCGCCCGCTGGCCGTCATGTGCCGGGCTTTCCGGCGTCTTACGGTGACCAGCCGTAGCACTCGAGCTGACAGGTGATCGGCTCGCTGTCGTCACACTGTTTTTCCAGCGTCTTGGTTATCGACGTGGACGGGTCGTCACCCCGTCGTTCGTTGGCATCGATCCCGCCGCTGCAATCGGCGGAACCGCAAGTGACAACCAAGCATGGGCTGTACGGCACCGCCTCCTCGCCGGTGATCTTGAGATAGCCACCCACGGGCTTCATGCTCGGCGGCTCGAAAAGCAGCGCGAAGTCTCCGTACTCGCCCTCGAGACTCGCGTCGTGGGTGAGCTCCATGTCAAAGATGATCGAGCCAGGGCCGGCTTCGGGATCCGCGACTTCCCACCATTCGTCCATCACGCAGGTCTGACCGGCAGCTACGGCTTTCAGCGCGACGGCGATATCAGCGCTAGGCGCGAAGGAAGACCGCCCGGCCGATGTGACGCGGAGCCTGAATCTCATTGAGGATGAACCAGGCAACGTCAGCCCTTGACAGCTTGGATAGCAATCCGACTCTCAAGTCTGGGCTCGCCCTCAGGTGACGGCTCCGGGCTTGGTTCGTGAGTCGGGGCGGTTTCACGAGGGTCCAGGCGAGCCCCGACTCCGTGATCAAGAACTCCTGTCGGTCCCGGTCCAGCATCATCTGCAGATTCCTCTTCCTGACGCCCCGACACAGGAGCCGAAATGGAGCCGTCCGGTTTGCCGGGTAGTCGCCGATCATGGCGCCGGTCAAACAGACGATCCGCCTGACTCGTTCGCGCTGCATTCCGTCAAGAATCGCCTCAGTGGCCGCTGCGCAGAAGATGTCGGAATAAGGTGGCCGGGGTCCGAAAAGACAGCAAACGGCGGTGCTGCCCCGCAAGACATGATCGACGTCAGACGCGACCTCATGGGCGCCTCGGGTGACCTCCAGGGACGCCTCGAGATCGCCCAGTGTGCTACCGGGACGGATCAGCGCCTGGATTTTGTAATCTGCCCTGAGCGCCTGGTCGATGAGCAACAACCCCGTTGATCCGCTGCCCCCGAAGATCGCGATCGTATCAGGATGCGCTGGATTCATTCAAGCGGCAGCCGGATTTGCCGATTTGGCTGCGCCGCTCATCGACCAGCCGTTCCTACGGTAACGGCGCCACGCCGGCTGAGCTGCACCTCTAGGTGAACGTGCTGCAGACGTCCTCGGTCAGCAACGGGTTGTGCGAGGCTGTCCACGTTATGTCGTTGGAAACCGACCGGAATTCCACGCTCCACTGGTGATCGATGTCCGGGGAATCGCAGACTCCCACCTCCCCCGATTGAGGAAGTTCGAGTCGATCCAGTAGTGAACCTCGTAGGACGTCCCGGCCTGCAGCACGGCGCCGGTGCTGAAGGAGAAGGAAGGGTTCTGGGTGGCCGACACCGTACCGCTCCCCTGGGCGACGACCGACCCGTCAGAGGCCCGGACGACGGCGATCTCGACTGCCTGACCTCCGTGCTCAATCCAGAAGCTCTCATTCAACCGGAACGTCAGCCGAAAGGGCCCGGTGGGGCCGCTGCCGTCACTGTCATCGTCATCGCACCCGGGGCCCGCGAAAAACGCCAGCACAAGCAGGCAAGCACTGACGCAACACGGCTCCCGATCTTTGCGTAGCGGCTTTCACTCAGCATTGGCAAGCTCCTTTCCGCGGCGGCCGAGCGTGTAGCTGGGCACGTCCCCGCCCTCAATGAGGCGTTTGCTGCTTCCCCTGGATCTCCCATGGATCTGATCAGTGTCCGGAGTACCCTCTTTACGGAATCTTGTGCCGTTGGGCAAGCCCCGGCTCGGTTCACTGCCGATCGGGTCGCGGCGACCAGATGCTCTGGATGCTCACGGCATCCGGGTATTAGCCTCAACCGTACCAGGGCTTTTCATCCGGCTCGACCTGCAGGCCGTCCAACAGCTTGTTGAAGCCGCTGAATAGATCGACCACCGCCAGCAGTTCGACGACTCCCTCGTCGTCCAATCCCAGCTTCCGCACCGCGGAAGTATGGACGTTGATTCAATACTCGCACCCCATGACGGCAGACACGGCAACGGCGATGATCTCCTTTGTCATGCGGTCGAGCTGCCCAGGCTCGACCATTACGGCCTTGACCTTGTTCCAGTTCGCTTCGAGGAAGCTGGGCTTTCCAGCCATCGCCTTGTACATGTTCGGCACGAAGTCGATTCCCAGGGAGCTTTTGATCTCGTCGTAGATCTCCCTGACCCTGCCTTGTGCCTCCTGCTCCGACACCAACTTAACCGATGCCATCTGCTTCTCCGTTCGTCTCCGCCGCTCGCGCGTCAAAGCGGCAACGTTCTGTCAACTAATTCCTATCGGTCCGCGCGAATCCACCAGGGCACCAGCATGGGCACTCTTCGCTGGTAATCTCGATAGGCATCGCCGAAATCGGCGACCAAGTCTCGTTCTTCCAGCACGGTCCCAACGACGACCCAGCCCGTCCATAAGGCGTTGAAGAGTAACCGGTCCACGGTAATGTGTGGACTCGACCAGATCAGCAGTATCATGAACGAATAGAGCGGATGACGAACCCAACGGTACGGGCCTCGCACAGTGAGAGGAAGCGGCGACGTGTGTGTGCCGCGCAAATGGTTCAAGATCGGATCCAGGCCGAACGCGTCAAACGAGCCAAACGCTCGCACACCCCAGACGAGGCCGGCGATCGACACGAAGAACGCGGCTCGCACGATCCAGCGAAGCGGGCCCTGTAGGTTGATCAGCGTGTCGGCTGACTCCTGCCAGAAGAGAACCAGCGAAAGCAAGACGGTGCCGGAGACGACCGTGTAGACGGCTCCGTGATAATGCGGGGGGATGATCCGAGCCAGTCCGCGACGGAACGATCTTCGAATCATGCCGCTGTGTTGAAGGAAGAAAGCGATACAAAACAAGGTGTCCCACGCGAGCAGCACGGTAGCGCTCAACCCTAGGTCTACTACGCCCAACGGACCGGCGTAGAGGAAGACCATGAAGGCCAACATCGACGCTGCGCCGATGAGGCCCGCGAGCACGAGTGCCAGGTAAGCGACGAACTTAGCCCCAGGGGTCATCGTCGCGAGATTGACGGGGCGGGTCAGGTGTCTGGGCATTAGGCAGTCAGACCTTTAGATGCGCTTGCAACAGAGCGAGTCTGCTTTTCCCTTGATGAACCTGGCGAGATCTACGACCTCCTGGATTTCGTCATCGGTGACGCCGACAGAACGCGCAGTGACAAGGTGCTTGTCCAGACTCGCTGTGCAGTTGACCGCAAAGGCCGCAGCTACTGAGACCAGCTCCGTCATCCGGTTCGTTTCAGCCACGCCCTCGGAGTCATCATCGTCATCGGCGGTGCGTCGGAATTTCAGGCCTAGCAGCTTCAATCCATGTCTTTCCATGATCTTCTTGGCCTGATCGCGCACAGAGATGGCGTCCATCATCGCCTGTCGTATCTCGTCATCTGAGGCGCCTGCCTTTCGCACTTCTTTGTAATGAAAGTTCGCGCAAAGTTTGCAGCCCGTGGCCAGCGATGCGCCAACCGAGACGAGTTCCTTCTCCTTCGTTGTCAGTGACATTGACTTCACCCGCCCTTCCACGGCGTCAGTCAGACCGTTTATACGCACCCTTCCCATGGGAATCCCACCAGTGGGTTGCCCACGGCCATGAAGACGATCACGCCCAACATCGTGCCCCCGGCCAGCCCGATCGCCGCGAGGTTGGTCGCGTGGCAGAGGGCGGTGCAGCCCTTCAGGCCCACACCGCAAACCTGACTTCCCAGAATAAACGCTAGCGGCATCGACAGCAGCAGGGCTACTCGTAGCCTTCCGTCTGGGGCCTGGCCCACACGACGGAGCGCCCGCGGCCACTCTAGCGCCAGGAGAGCCACCGCCGCGAACGCCGCGCCGACGCCCCAAACCAGCCACTGTGGACGGAAGGTCATACTGAGGACGTAGCTGGTAGCCGTTACGGCGACCGCGAGCCCGACGAGAACGAACCCAATCCATACGGTGCGAAGCTCCAGCGGCTTCAAGCTGGCCGGCTCGATTGCAGCTTCCATTCCTCTACTCCTCAGAATGCTGCCCGGTCCATTGGATCATCAGAGTCCCATAACAAGGCTTCAACTCACGTAGTCGGATCCGAGTTCAAGAAGACGCGAGGCCCGACCTCACTCGCGGTACTCAGAGTAAACGTAGTCAGAAGTTCTTCGACTGTCGTGACACGACAAACACTGCTCGCGCGCATTGGTCACCGCGCGTTCGTATCCGTCGCCCTTGATCTTAAAATCCTCGAATCCCCAGCCGGCAGTTCCGGGAAAGCGCTCCGGATCTTTCTCCATCACGCCGACTACCAGGCGACGCCCCTCGCTGATGGCGTTGTCCTCCGTAAGCGCTTCACGAAGATCGAAGACCAGAACAGCGCCCTTTGGGAAAGGAATACCCTGCTTCAAAGCCGCGACCGCCTTGTCGTTGGCGTAAACGTGATGGCGGCTCCTGCTCATCTGACCCTCCTGTTGCCCAGTTAGCGCGTCCGGGGAGACCGACAGAGCCCGGCTGGGTTGTCCAACGCCCCGCGAAGAACTTGGCCTATTGGAGAAAGAGACTCGGCGTGGGACCACAGCGGCGGGACACGACGGAAGCCCGTATCGCGCGTAGCCGGTGTGACAGCCACTACCATAGCCAAACACTGCTTTGAGGGACTGAAGCCCTACGCACGAGGCGGCCTGAGGCAAGCTGTTGATGTCAACTCTATTATGATGGAGATCGAGAGGCAACGATCTCTTCGGTGGGTGCGAACTTCAGGATCGGTGTGGAGCGTCTCGCCGCAGGTTGCGAGCGCTCGAACCGTCCGGCAGGACAAAGGCTCAGAGACGCAAGCTGATCACGAGCCAGCGGCGGGTCGGCGCCAGCAGCGCAGCCTCCGGAGGTGCGGTGTCTTCCTGACGCTCGTTCCACAGAGCCGTTGAGATGGCATAGCCGATGATCGATCCCAGCACGACATCCGTGAGCCAGTGCGCGTCTGCGTACATTCGGCTAAGGGCCGTGATGGTGGCCAGAGAGTACAAGCTCACGTAGGCCCACGTCTGGTCGACCTGACGGGCCACGATGTTGGAGATCCCGAAGGCGGTCCAGGCATGACCCGAGGGGAAAGAGGCGTATTCGTTGCCGATGCGGAAGGAGTCAAACGACAGGTGCCCCTCCCCCGTGTAGGGCCGGCGCCTGCCGACAACGATCCGCACCGGCTGCTGCACGAACAGCCCGGTGAGCAGAAGCTCGGACATCAGGATCCCTGTGTCCCGCACATCGTCGGCGTCAAACAATTCTCCGGCTCCCAGAGTGAGCAGCGAGGCGGGAACGGTGAAGAGCGGCGAGCCGTACCACCACCCGATGCGCTCGAAGAGATCCGCGACGTCGCTCCGGTTCTCTTGGAAGGCGGCGCGGATCTTCTCCTCCACCAGGAACGAACCAGTTGTGACACCGGCCACAGTGCCAGCAACCAGCCAATCTTCCGACTCCCAATGAGCCCATGGGCCGGGCTCAGGCTGGGGAAGGTGCTGAGCATGAAGGCCGGTGCCTGCGCCCAGCCCGAGCAGAGCTGCCCAGAGAAGAGCCGCTGGGGTCGGGCTCACGGCCTCGCGGTCACACCCAGCCAGCCGTCCGCGAATCAGAACGGGAACCCCACGTTGATGTAGACGCCTTCATCTTCATCGCTGGTGGCGTAGGCAGCGGAAACGACGCTGCGGGTCCCCCGCAGGGCGAGCCAGATACCGCCGCCGTAGCCGGTATGCCAACCGCCCGGTGATTCGCCGTCCACCCAAACCCGGCCCGCGTCGACCAGCCCGAGGATGCCGAAGGTGGAGGGGAAGACGAGGCGATAGTCGAACAGATCGAGCCTCAGCTCCGCGCTGCCGTAGAGCGATGCGTCGCCGGCGAAGCGCTGCCGGGACCAGCCACGGAGGCTTTGGTCGCCGCCGATGTAGGCGAGTTGGAAGAAGGGCGCATCGCCCCAGATCTTTCGGCCTCCGGCTCGGAAGCCCACCTCCCAGCGACGCAATCCCAGTGGCAGCGAAGCTGCGCCAACCGCATCCAGCCAGCCGTAGGTGTCCGCCACGTCGATCAGGGCTGGGTAACCCTGGCCGCGCAGGCGAAACCAGGCACGGGGTTGGATCGCTTTCTCCACCAGGATCCCCGGTTTGCGCGTGGTCAGATCGAGACGCACGAGCGCGCCCACGAATCCGAACTCGCCGGCTCCATAGGTATCGGGGTTCTGGCCAAGAAAGGTGTTCGGGTCGTCCTTGGTGTTCGAGAAACCACCGGTCACCCCGATCCCCAGATCGACGACTCGGGCAATATCGTATCTGAGCGCCGCAACTCCTTCGATCCGCGTGTTCTCGACCTTGTAGAAGTCGCTGGATGGCGACTCAGTCAATTGGCTGTCGTTGCCGACACCGAAAAAGCGCAGGATCTCTAGGCTCGTTCCGGAGGCGTCAGCCCCAACAAACAAGGGTGAGTTCTCGAAGCGGAATTCGGCGTCGACCTGCAACGCTCCTTTGAGCTCGGTCGAGGCCGCACCCGATAAAGCCACACGCGAAGCGTAGGGGTCTTTCCGGAAACCGTAATCGAACCATACGTAGGAGCCACCGACGAGCAGGCCAACGTCCGGGTTGTAGCCAGCCGCGGCCATCGGGTAGCCGAACCGTCCCCAATGGCGAGGCGGCGCGGGGGCTCCAGACTGGGGCACCAGAGTCGGCTCGGGGTACCTCCGGGAGTTGATCCCGGTGCCGGACGTCCCAGTGACGCGGTTCGTGCCTTGATGGTCGTAGAGGTGGACGCTCCCGGTTTCGGAGGCGAAGTGAAACTCGTCATCGCCCACGCCGCCGATGACATTGACGCGGATCGGCAACTTGCCCTGGCCCCGGATCACCGCCCGATCGTTCCCAGCGTGCAGGTAGAGGCGGATCTCCTTCGTTTCGTCCGGGCGAAAAAGGCGGCGAAAGTATGGCTCCGAGCTTCCCAAGGCCTGAAGCGCGATCTCCACTCCCCCAGTCGTCGCGGTCACTGCGGCGACATCGGAGAGATCTGATGCGTGAACGTAGGGCTCCCGTGCAAGCAGCGCGTACAGCTCCGAAGCGGCTCGCGGCAACGCATCACGCCGCTGTCTGAGCGCGGGTTCGAGGAAGGGGCCGTCCTGCGCCTGAACTTCCGCTGGAACTCTCGCCAGCGCCGCCTCGACCACGTCATCGGTGAGCCGAGCCACCAGGCTAGCCGCCGTTGAGTCCCAGACCGGCCGCTCGAGCTCGGTGAGGAAAAGCCGGTCGATATAGCGGGCCTGATAGTGGAAGCGCGACATGTCGTCGTAACTGCCGCGGAAGCTCGTGAGCTGCGGGAAGCGATGCTTTCCGACTCCCAACACCAACCCATCCAGGCGGGCGAACGCCTGGTCGCGATCGCTGGGAATAGGCCGCCAGCCGGGTAGCGAGTCCGATGCGAAATGCGCCCACCGCCACTGGTCTGCGTGCCTGTCCCAATCGCCCAGGAGCACGTCGACCAGTCGCGCTGTCAGGTACGACCGTGAGTCGAC
>CAYGCC010000381.1:0-8508 GCA_964348165.1 uncultured Gemmatimonadota bacterium
TCCTCCACGAACGTGTTCCGTAACACGGCGGGCACCAGCGGCCTGGCGTTCTTGTAGACGGATCGGAACGCGTAGATCTTCCCGTCCGTCCCCCTCAGCCACAACGACTTCGTCTGGAAACCACCGCCCGCGCTGATCGGGGTCAAGCCGCCGGCGAACCTCTGGAGGTCGAGAACGGGCACCCGGATTTCTGTCGTCCACGTGTCGCGGTAATGGTCTCCCCAGAAGAAGCGGTGGAAACCGCCGGCCGCGTAGTCCGGCCCCGGGACCATCGAGACCGAGTCGGTCGCGGGCTGAGCGCCTTGCTGCGCCGCTGCTGGCGAAGGCAAGAGGAACAGCACGCACAGGAGGGCACGAGCCCCGTGGCCGATCGGGCGACGGCGATTCGAGCACAGGAGTGCCACGGGCCGAGCGGTTGTCGAGGTGACGGCGGCGAAACTGGCGGTGGACTTCATCAAGAGCCACATGTTCAAGCTCTCAACGTGGAAGGTTCCATTTTGGGTGGGATGCACCAGCGATCAGGTCGCCGGAACAATATGAACGCTTGCCTATCGAGCAGCAACGAGCGCCAAGCCCCGGCACGCGCACCCGGGGTTTATCAACTAACGCTTTCGGAAACTCACATCTCGGACCTGGTATTGGCCCGGGCTTTCGTCGAACGGCACCCTCAACGTGGCTCGATCGCCGGTTGCCGTCAGCGTCGCACCGCGCACGTCCTGTGTCAGGCTGTGGGCTGGCAGGAGCGTGACGTTATAGCCCCGGCCACCCAGACCGTCGACCCGCAGCGCGTACTCGCCGGTCGCCTGATCGTAGCGGTAGCGAACGATGCCCAACGCCGCCGAGTGGTACCCCTGCGGCGCGTGCGGGCGACGCGGCACCACATCGACTCCGGGTTCGTACAGCACCGACACGTCGACCTCGTCCGAGACCGTCACCGCCACGCCAACCCGCACTTGATCCAAACCCTCGACCCGCTCGTACGGCGTCGACTCGCCGTTTACCCGCACCTCCAGCACCCGCGAGCCCGGCGCCAGCGACGGCACGTACGTCACCCGGAGCGGTGCCCCATCACCGCTGCGCCGGAAGCGTGCCCTGAGCACCGCCGCCGATATCAGCTCGCAGCCGCGCCCGTACGTCTCCGCGCCGCGCCGCAGCTCGATGTCGAGCCGGCTCGCGCCCACCGGATAGCGAAGCACCGACGCCGAGTCCCAATCGGCGGGCAGGCTCGGCGCAAAGCGCACCGCGTTCCGCGGCGCGTCCGCCTCCAGGCCGAACAGCCCGCGGAACAGCGGCGTCGGGATCATGCTGGTGGCGAAGAACTGGTGCGGCACGGTGGTGTCGAGGGTGCGGAAGAAGGCGCCCGAAATCAGCTCGGGGTTCCGCCCCGGCGCATCGTGGAACGTGGTACGCGCGTTCGCCCACAGCGCCGCGAAGCCGGCGTGCGGGCGCCCATAGTTGTACAGCGCCCAGCTCGCAAAGCCGGTCACGAACGGCCACACCGTCCCCATGTTGTAGGCGAGCGGATCGTAGAGCGCGTGCTCGCTGGAGAGCATGCGGGCGCCCCAATCGCTGAGCAGCTGGTGCGAGGCGAGGGCGTCCAGATGCTTCTGCGCCCGCTCGACCTCCAACAGGTTGAACGACAGGGCGACGGCGGGCCAAACGGTCACCGCCGGGTTCGTCTTCCCGCCCTCGAGCACTCCGAAGGCGTAGATCCCCTCGCTCTTCAAGTAGTACTGGCGTTCCAGGGCGGCCCAGGCGCGCTCGAAGTTCTGAGCCGCCTCCTGCGCCAGCGGCATGTCGCTTAGCGCCGCGGCGAAGTCGGCGGTGGCGCGCAGGCTCTCCACCCAAATCGCCGCCAGGTAGATATCCTGGTGCAGCCCCTCGCCCAGGGCGCCGACCTCGACGGCGCCCAGACCGGCGGCGGTGTTGTCGACGATCCCGTCGCCGTCCGAGTCGTTGGCCAGCCCCCAGCGGTACGCGTCGAGGACGGCGTTCCAGCTCTCGCGCACGAACGCCGTGTCGCCGCTCTGTAGCCAGTACTGATAGAGGGCCACCACCCAGTAGGGCGTGGTGTCGGCGTGGTAGTAGGCGTAGGGGAAGTCTTTGAACCAGTCCTGGCGGGTGCGAAGCGCCGACTGGGTGACCTCGTGCGGCATCTTCCCGTCGGCGCGTCGGTGGCGCCGCTGGAAGTCGAGGCCGGCGCGCGCCAGCTCGAAGCCGCCGTACGGCACGATGCCTAGGATGTTGATCGAAGCGTCGCCGCCGAAGAACCAGCCGAAGCCGGGGCGGCGGCCGCGGCCTGACGGCCCGTAGCCGGCGACGAGCCCGCACCCCAGGTCGGGGTTGCAGGCGTATGACTCGTCCAGGTTCAACTTGGCCCATTCGAGGGCCAGGTCGAGCATCGTGTCAGGCGTTTGGATTCCGGCCAGCTCCTCGCGCAAAACGCGGGCGTGCTCGACCCGCTCCTTATAATAGGTCTCCGCGCCCGTGAGCAGGCGGTCATAGACGGCGTTCAGCGAGTCGCGGGGCATGATGCCGCCGGCGATGACGATCGGGATGAATTCGGCGGCGGTGCGCGCGGGGTCGACCTCAATACGGAACACCGAGGGCGCGTCGGGCGTCGCGTGCGCCGGGTGAGTCGAGCCTTCCGTCGCGAACGGCGAGCCGACGTAGGCGTTGTACTCGCGGCGGCTCTCGGAGAGCAGAAAGCGCTTGCGGTCGCTCAGGTAGATCGCGTACTGGCCGCCGATCCCCGCCGGCCACATGAGGTCGAGGTCGGTCTGGAACGAGGCGACGATCTCCAGCGGCGTCACCGCCTGCACGTCGAGCAGCACGATCACCCCGGGCTCGTTCAGCGGCACCAGGAAGTGCTGCCGCACGGTGAAGGTGGCGTGGGAGTAGACGACGGTCATCGCCTCGGGCCGCACGATCACGCGCCGGGCGATACTAGAGCCGGGAATCGGCTCGGAATAGTCGGGGATCTTGAAGCCGAGCTGGAAGTCGTGGAATAACTTGACCGGCCAGGCCCAGGCCTCGAAGCCGCCGCTCTCGGTGCCGAAGTGGGCAGCCTTCCGGCCGACGCCGCCCAGATAGATGCCGGGGCGGGCGGGGCCCTCGAGCTGGATGGGGCTCCGGGCGATCTCGAACTTCTCGAAGCTCTGGGCCGCGATGCTGGTCGGCATTGCCAGGGCGGCGAGGCCCAGGGCTGCGAGGGTGATCTGCGATGGCAAGACGGTGTTTCGGCGTGTCACGGCAGATCCATCATTGGAGTGAGTGCCCAGGTACAGTCAAAACCCGAAGCGGAGCACCGCAGCATAATACGCCGGTGCTCACCGCTGCGACATGGGACGTTGATTGAGGGGTCACTATTGCGAACGATCAGGATCGGTCGCAGGCTCACAAACGACATCGAGACGTGACACCCTAGACGTGCGAGGCGTCGTGCCGGTGAAGCTCCATGTCGCCATCGCGCTCGGTCTGGTGGGAGGTCTCCTGTTAGGCCTCGCCGCTGCCATCACGCAGGCCCCACTTCTCCTTGGCCTGGCCGAGGGCGTCGAACCGATCGGTGTGGCCTTCGTCAACCTGCTCAAGATGGTCGTCATCCCGCTGGTGGCGGCCGTCATCTTCGTCGGGGTCACCTCGCTGGGCGACCTGCGCCGGCTTGGCCGGATGGGTGCGGCGGCCATGGCGTTCTTCGCGGTAACCAGCGTGCTCGGTGTTACTCTGGGGATGGGCGTGATGCGCCTCGCCCTACCGCTGGCGAGCGAGTCGGCGGCGCGGGCCGTGACGCCGGAGATGGTGGAGACCGCGCCGCTGCCGGGCCTGATCGATTTCCTTGTAGGTCTCATTCCGAGCAACCCCTTCCAGGCTGCCAGCGAGGGCGCGCTGCTGCCACTGATCGTGTTCGTCGTGCTGTTCGCCGCCGCGGCCGGAGCGCTTCCCGAAAGGGAGCGGAATACTCTGATCGGGTTAGCCAACGCCGTCACGACCGCGCTCATCAAGCTGGTGCATTGGATTCTTTGGCTCGCTCCCATCGGCGTGTTCGCGCTGGCCGCGCCGGTGACCGCGCGCGCCGGCTGGGCGATGCTGCAAAGCTTGATCGCCTTCATCCTCGCCGTGCTCGTGGCGCTGCTGGCGTTCGTCGCCCTGATCTACATGCCGGCCGTTCGGTTGCTTGGCCGGATGCCGGCGGGGATGTTCCTCAAGGGGTGTGTGAGCCCCCAGGTGATTGCGGCGGCGACCACCTCGTCGGCCGCTACGGTGCCGGCGATGCTCGAGGCGGCCGATGACGAACTGCGAGTGTCGCGCGCCGTGTCCGGCTTCGTCATCCCGTTGGGGGCCGGGCTGGGTCGGGCAGGGAGCGCGGTCTTTCAAGGCGCGAGCGTGGTCTTCCTCGCCTGGCTCTACGGGGTGTCTCTGGCGGTCTCGGGAATCGGCGGCGCTATCCTGGCGACGTTCATCGTCTCCTTCACGGTCCCGGGGATACCGGGCGGAAGCATCTTGAGCCTCGCGCCGGCGCTGGGAACGGTGGGGATTCCCCTGGACGGGATGGCCGTTCTGCTGGGCGTGGACCGGATCCCCGACATGGCCCGCACCGCGACGAACGTCACGGGTACGCTCGCCGCGACCGTGGTCGTCGATCGGCTGGAAGGGCGGGCGGTGGGCCACACGGGTCCTGTCGCCGATCTTGGCAAATAAGGAGACACCTCCGGGACGCTGGAGGCCGTGGAGGTCCGCCATCCGGATTGGGGCCGCCGCTACTCGGTAGACTCCGTCGCCGGCTGTGTCGCGCTCTCGCCGCCGCGGTCCTTTCAGTGTTGATCAAAGAACGGCAGGATCCTAGCGCGCCGCCTCCTCCTGATTCACCGGGTCACGAAGGTCCGGCCAGCGCCCTACTCTTTCCGCGCTGCCACGAACAGCGGTGTTCCGCTGCGCCGGAACCAGTGATGCACCTCGAAGCCCGCATTGCTGAGGGCCAGGTCCAAAGTGCGTGCGTTGAAATGATAGAGGTGCAAGTAGCGGTCGAAATCGAAGTAGCGCCAGAACCGTCTCTTCACTCTTGCCTTGAAGCAGCCGGCGTCCGGAGTCGTGATGACCAGGGTCCCACCCGGCGTCAGCAGTTGGCGGCCGCTGGCGAGGAACTTTTCGGGTTCAGCCACGTGCTCGATCACGTCGAAGTAGGTCAGCGCGTCGAACGACTGCTCGCGGAAAGGCGAATGCTCCAGCCGGCCCACGACGACACGCGCCGTGCGGCCACAGCATTCACCGCGCGCGCGGAGACCTCGAGTCCCCAAGCTTGCCATCCACGTTCCAGCGCGCTCATCAGAAACTCACCACGGCCGCAGCCAACGTCGAGGACACGACCCGGGGCGCAGATCGTCTCGATCATCCTGACCCGGTCGCGCCAATACCTTAAGTGCTTCGGGCTGAGGTCGCTGGGTTGCGCGTAGTAAGCGGCCTCGTAAAGCGCGGCGAGGGTTTGCAGGCGGGGTTGCGGATACACGAACAGAAAGCCGCAACCGGGACACTTCCACTATGTGACTCGCCCTCTTGTAAACCAAGGACGTGGCACTTTCGACTGACACAACCTGCAGCAGACTTGGCTTGATCTCTCGGTACTCGCGCCCAAAGCCAAAGTTGTCTCCGTTTCACTGAGGCGGTGCAGCACGAATCTGGACGCGCTTGCGCTTAGCACCCGTCGGTGAATCCTAGAGGAGGAAGTGCCCCCGACTTGCCGAGGGATAGGTCGCTCCGGCCCCGCCGAGCCGACGTCCGAGGCCGTGGATTCCTCGGAGGTTCAGGTTGCGGAGTGCGGTGTCTACTCGGTCGCCTCGTCCGTCGCCTGCCTCGCCTTGCTGTCGCTCGCGGCGCCCTTCAGGTGCTGATCGAGGAATGCGAGAATGCGGCGCGCCGCCTCTTCCTGGTTCTCCTTCTTGACGAAGCCGTGCCCCTCATCATCGAACAGCACATAGTCGACCGGCACGCCGTTGGCCTTGACGGCGGCAACGATCTCGTCGGACTCGACTTTTAGAACGCGTGGATCGTTGGCGCCCTGCAGCACCATCAGCGGCCGCACAATGTTCGAGGCGTGAAAGAGCGGCGACTTGGCCTTGAAGAACGCCTCGTCGTCGAAGTCGCCCATCTCCTTCTCCAACGCCGCTCGGCACGACTCCCACCAGGGCGGGATGCTGGTCACGGTGCGGTGCCAGTTGGAGATTCCGAACAGGTCCACGCCGACGTCGAACTCCTCGGGCCGGAAGGTCAGGGCCGCCAGCACCATGTAGCCGCCGTAGCTGCCGCCGATGATGCCGATGCGTTCCGGGTCGATCCAGCCGGTCCCCGCCAGCATCGTCTTGCTGGCAACGCAGTCTTCGAGGTCGGCATCGCCGTGCACCCGGTCGTCCATGTGGTTGAAGGTCTTACCGTAGCCCGAGCTGCCGCGGTTGTTGATGGCGTAAACGGCGTAACCGTGGTTGGCCAGGTACTGGCTCAAATAGTAGTAGCCGACGCGCGACTGACCGCCCGGTCCGCCGTGCACCCAGACTAGCGCCGGCGCTTTGTTATCTCGGCTCGCCTGGTGCGGCTTGTAGAGAATACCCGGGATCTCCACGCCGTCGTAAGACGCGAAGCGGACCACTTGCCCCTCGACCAAGTCGTCCGGATCGATGTTGGCGTTGAGCGAACGCGTAAGCTGGCGCGGCTCGCTGCCGGAGAAGTTGTAGACGAAAAGATCTCGCGGCATGCGGGCGCTGCTGGCGTAGAAGGCCATGCGGCTCTCGTCCCGCGAGATCGTCACCGACGTGATGTCGGCGTCGCCCAGTTCTGGCAGGTCGATCGGTGTCATCGTCGCTGCCTCGTAGACGCGCAGCTCGGTGCGCGCATCGTTGTTGATGCCGACGATGAGGTACTTGCCGTTCTTGGAAAAGTAACCGTACCAGACGTCCCAATCGGTCTGCACGACCGGCTCGCGCGCGCCGCTCGCCAGATCGTAGCGGACCAGATAATCGAACTCGCTGTCCTGATTGGTCAGATAGTAGAGGCTCGACCCGTCAGGGCTGAACGTCTGAGGGTCGTTGAGCACGTCACCCTCGTGGGGCGTCAGGTGCTTCATCTCCTTGGTTTGGCGGTTGTAGAGGAAGATGTCGCTGTCGGCGTTGGTGTTGACCTTGCCGAAGGCGAGGTAGCGGCGGTCCGGCGTGATGTCGGCGAAGTTGTACCCCTGGTCGTTCTGGAAGATCATCTCGCGGGCGTAACCGTCGACCTGGTACTCGTACACGTCGAAGAAGCGATTGTCGCGCTCGTTCGTCCCGATGAAGAACGACTTGTCATCCTGTGCCCACCCGTAGAACGCCGCTTTGAGTCCTTCGCCCGGCGTCAAGTCGGTGACGTTACCGGCGGGATCCTGGACGTAGACGTGGTTGAGCTCGTTGCCGCCCCGGTCGCTGGTATAGAGGAAGCGCTCGTCGCCGGGGAAGTAGCCCATCGCAAAGACGTAGTCTTCGGTCGATTGCGTCAGCTGCACCGGCTCGCCGCCATCGACGGGAAAGGCGTAAGCGTTGTAGATGCCGGTCTCGTCGCTGCTGACCAGAAGCTTGCTCTTGTCGGGGGAAAAGGAGGCGCCGCTGTAGTTCACATTGCCGAGGAAGTCCTCGATCGTGTACTGCGCCACGTCGCGCGCGGCCTGCTCGTCGACTTTGGCCTCGCAACCCGCCAGCAAGGCGAGGCTCAGCGTGGCGACTACCGGGAAGAGCGTCGCGCGTTTGTTGCCAAGCGTCTTAGACGTCATAGAGCCCTCGTTGTTTTGGTTCGTGCTATGATGAGCCGGTCTTACGGTAAAGGCAGCATCTCGACATCCCGCACCTGTAAGGTGTCGGCGCACTCGGGGAATCCAAGGGCTACCGGCGCGATGTAGCCGGGCCGGCTTACGGCGAAAATTTAAGGACTCGGTATGGGCCCTTCCCCTTCGCACGGTTCGTCGGCGCTGAAGTCGAGCGAATAACGCCCCTGAACGTCAGTCTGCGCCATCGCCACCGGCGGGCTGTCGAGCGGCGCATCGAGTCGGGCGACCGAGATGGCCGCGGCTTCGAGCGGCAGGCCGCTCACCGATTCTGTAACGGTACCCTGGACCCAAATCCGCAGCCCTTCGGGCCCGGACCCGTCATCGCCGCAGGCGGCAAGCGCCAGAGCCAGGGCCAGCCCAGCGGCGGTAAGACCTCTTTCCATCAACGCTTCTGTGGTTCCGCGGTGATCTCCATGCCTGGAGCGGAGACAGGCATAATAGGGCCGCGGTTTGGGTAGGCAATCCTTTGGGAGCTTGGGGCGTGTTGCCCTGGACGCTCGTCTGGATCTGGTCTTCGTGCTCGCCAACGTGGGCGTCAAGATGATCATGCCCCACGCTACCCGATTCCGGTGACCTATTCGCTGGTGGCCGTTCGCGATTTCCGGTCTGATCTTTTGGTGCCTGCAGCGCCCTGATGGATCGTCTGCGAGCTTGGCGGGCAGCTTGAT
>CAYGCC010000382.1:0-1993 GCA_964348165.1 uncultured Gemmatimonadota bacterium
GCGCCCAGCTGATCGTGCCAAAGGTCACGCTGGCTCCGGCCGCCAGCCCCACCACCAGGGCGAGCATGACCAGGCCGAGGACGTCGTCGATGACGGCGGCACCGATGATCGTGCGCGCCTCGCGGCTGTGCATCTGGTTAAGGTCGGAGAGCACCCGCGCTGTGATCCCCACCGACGTCGCGGTGAGCGTGGCGCCGACGAACACGGCGACCTTCACCAGGGTCACGCCCTCGGGTTGAGCGCCGAGGGCCGGGTCGGCGAAGTACCAGTAGCCGGCGCCGAGCAGGAACGGCACCGTCACACCCACAAACGCGACCACCGCCGCCGCCGGACCGACCCGGAACATCTCTTTCAAGTCGGTCTCCAACCCCACCTCGAACAGGAGCACCACGACACCCACCTCGGCCAGCAGGTGGATGATCTCGGTCAGCGGGTCGCCGGGGGCCGTGGGCACGATGCCCAGTACGCTCCCCCCCAGGATCACACCGCCCACCAGCTCGCCCAGCACCGCCGGCTGACCGATCCGCTCGGCGAACTCTCCGCCCATCTTCCCGACCATGAGGATGGCCAGCAGGATGATGAGGAAACGGGCGGTGGTGTGGGTGCCCGCGCCGCCGTGCTCGCCTTCACCCTCCGCGGCGTGAGCTTCCCCCTGCTCTGCCTGTACGATCGGCGTCTCGGCCGTGACCGCAGACGCGGTCGCCTCGACCTGGGACGCGGGCGTCCAGTCTCCGGTGATGGCGACCAGGAACAGGCCGGCAAACGCCCAGAGCAGAAAACGGCGCCGCCGAGCCAGGCGCGCCGAGCGGGCAAGCCGCCTCATGCGCGTGCCGTTCCGCGGTCGGTCACGAGGCCTCCCCTCGCAGCGTCAGGCTTCAACTCACCATTGTGATTGCGCACCGTCGATGATCTTCTGAACCAGGTTCTCGATCGCTAACTGCCGACCCGTCGCCTCGCTCTGATTGGGCTGATCGGGGAGATACTCACCCGACGCCGAGAGCGCTGGCGACTGCCAGATCACGCGATCTTCCGTGCGGTCGTAGAGCTCGACCGACACCGTGATATCCACACGGCGCTGAAAGATCTGTGGCCCGCCCGGCTCGGCCTGGAAGTTCACCGCTCGCTCGTCGTAGCGCGTGATCTCGCCGCGCAGCACCGCGTCGGCGGTGCCCTCGTCGGCGAAGTCCAGCCCCAGGCGACCGGGGAAGTCGTCTTGCAGGGCCTGTGTCAGCTCCTGGGTGAGCGTGAACTGAGTCGTCCGGTTGTCGAAGGGCAAGATCGCGATCGAGTCGATGTGGCCCGGCAGACCGCCGCCGCCCGTGAACGTGTAGACGCCACACCCGATCACGACCAGCGCCGAAGCGCTAAGGAGCAGCGACCTCGAAGATACGGCGCTCGAACGGCGCGTGTTCGCGTATCTCGGTGACCTTGATCCGTACTTCATGATACTCTCCCAGGTCACGAAACCTGGCCTCCCGCGGCCAATGCCAGGCGCCTTCTGCGGCGCCGGCTCCGCTCGGTTTGACGCGGATCTCTTGAACCGCGTCACCGTCGACCCGCAACTCCGCCTCGACCAGACGGCCCGCCGGATTGAAGATGTAAACGAGCGTCTCCCGGCTCGACAACTCGTAGGTCAGCTGCGAATGGTCGCCGCGCCGGGCTCCGGCGGGTTGGACCGCGGCCGGCGGCCGAAACACCCCGAGCAGCGTCCACATGAACGCCGGTGGTGGCAGCTCGATCCGCTGTTCGCCGATGTAATAGACCTCGTCGCCCAGCAGAACGGCGCTCTGCACTCCCGACCAGCCCGGGCCCAGCAGGTCGAGCCGCACGCTGTCCGGCGGGTTCGTCCGCAGGGCTCCCTCGCCCGAGAATCGGCCCTCGCGGCCGCGATAGCGCCACTGAAATGCGATGAGCTGAGGCTGGTCCGGCGTTCCGGCCACCTGCAGACGCTTCTCCAGCTCGCCGGGTTCGGGGACAGGCACCGGGTCCGGCA
>CAYGCC010000383.1:0-3481 GCA_964348165.1 uncultured Gemmatimonadota bacterium
GTAGCGACCACGAGCCGCCGAGCGACTCCCGGCAGAACTGCGCGGTCAGATCCTGTCCCAATCCCAGATCGAGTACCCGACCTTCGAATCGAGGCGCTGACCGCAGACTTTGAGGGTGAGGAGGATGTTACCGCGATGATGACTCTCGTGGGCGATGAAGTAGGCGATGTAGGGGACGAGCCCGCGCTTGAAGGTCCGCACGCCCGTCGCCCCTTCGCTCGCCAGGCGGATCAACTCTTCGATGCGCTGAGCGGAGTCCTCCAGGGCTCGAGCGAGTTCGTCGCGCTCGGGCTCGTCGTACGTGTCGAAGACGTGCGCGCCCTTCGCCAACCGCTTGGCACGGCGCTCCAGATGCCAGACCCGGTTGTTGTGGATGTGGGCGAACTGGCGAACGACGTTGCGGCCGCCGCGCTTGGAGAGCGTGCACCGCATCCCCTCATCGCTGATGCGCTCGATCAGCTGCAGGTTCACCCGGTTGTTGATCCGCCAGGCGTCGAGGATCTGTTCAGTCACGGGACCTTCCATGGCTGCGCTCCAACGCTGAGGTGACTAGCCGCCGGCCTCTCGGTCCAGGAACGGCCGGGGATCGTAGATCACCTCCAGCCCAGAGATCTCGCCGTCGCGCACGGTGAACCACTGTGCATAGGCCATTTTGCCGGACGGGCCCTGGAAGTCGACAAGGGCGGCAACGACCTCACCTTTGCCGACGACCGCGCGTACGTCGCCGTGCAAGGACAGATCATCCCCGAACGCCCTGAGCTGGCTGATGTAGTCGTCGGCACCGTCAGCCGACATCAGAGGATCCCGAAGGGTGAAGTCATCGGCCAAGAGACTCTGGAGTTTGGAGAAGTCGATCTTTGCCGAGAAGAGATGCTTCAGGAAGTCGCGCACTAGATCGACACCAGACATGGACATCAGACCCTCCTCACCTCGCTGATCTCCAACAGGTGCCCGTCGGGATCGCGGAAGAAACAGCGAATCTCGCCGCCGCGATCCAGGGGCGGCGTCAAGAACTGTGCGCCGCGTGACTGGAGAGTTTCGTAGGCGGCGCGGCAATCCGGCACCCGCATCGTCAGCTGATGGCTGACGGTGTCCGGGTCGACGGGCGGGGCGAAGGTGACCGTGGGCTTGTCCTCCGTCGGTCCGCCGCCGGTCACCAGCAGCAGCCAGTTCCCCTGGAAACCCAGCACGCACGACGTGCCACCGTACTCGCGGTAGACCGAGGCGCCGAGAACGTCACGGTAAAATCGCTTCGATCGTTCGATCTCGCTGACGACAAGAAGCTGGGTCAGCTCGACGCCATCGGTGGGGAAAGCGGAAATATCCATCTGTTCTCGCTTCGTCAGCGCTGGCTGACCGCCCAGTTGATAGAGGAACGGCTAGGGCCGCTTACTCCCTCGATACGCCAGCTCATTGTGAGGGTTGTAGTCCAACGTAGGCGGAACCCGCTCCAAGTCCAGGAAGAACGGCGAATCGCCGTCGGCGTTGATGATCCGGTTGCCGCTCCGCGTGAGCCTGACGTCCACCGTGCCCAACCTGGTGTAGTCTGACGTCACACGTACGGTGTACCGATCGAGTTTCGTGATGGTCAAGATTACGTCGCTGCGTGAACTGCCCTTGGCGTCGGCGATCACGTCACCGTAGTAAGTACCGACGACCAGGTCGGCCGGCCCCGCCAGGGTGTCCAGCGGCTCGCGGGTCTCGGTGGGCACGCCGGCCTCGGGACCGGCGCTCGGTCGGATCGGTGACTGCGTCTCCGCTCGCCACGGCCCCATCGAGTAGAGGCCGAGGCCTGCGGCGACGACGACGACGGCCACGGCCGCCCACACCGCTCGACGTCTGCGGCGCTCGGGTCGTACAGGACGCGGTAGCGGCTGACGTAGCGGGCCGCCGCCGATCAGCGCCGAGACGGCTTCGCTGAGCGCCTGGACGCCGCGCTCCGCCGCCACGGCCGCCTCGTTCCTCACCCACTCGGACGCGATCGAGTGTCGCGACCAGAGCACGACGACGCTCTTCGCCGTCTCCAGCTCGCGCTCGATCGTTTGATCGAAGGCCTGACCGGCGAGGATCTTGCGATCCCACCACACGGACCAGCGCGCGCGCTCAACGCGTCGGCCAGCTTCCCGGCCTGTTCGCGATCTTCGCTGGCGTAGCTGATAAAGATGTCGGTCAAGGTTCACCCAGGTGCAGAGTTGCTGCTGAGTCACACCCATGAGAAACGGTCGTTGCACCATCGCCGCCGGAAAGAAACTCGCCTCGGCCGAGGCGATGCAACGACAGGCAAAGACCGGGACTCTGGGTTCCCTGGCCCGCAGGGCCCCCTGACGGGTCAGCGCCCTAAGCTGGGAGCGTACTGCGGATCGGCGCAAGGAGGGCAGGCACTGGACCTAGGGGGTGAGGACCCGCTCTTGTCCGGCTTTGCTTCTCAGCAGCAGCATGCTGCCGTTAGCGTTCGCCAGTATCTGCACACCGAGTTCCGTAGCATCGTTGAGCAGGACAAGACCTGAGCCATCCCTGCCAGCTCCGAGCTTGACCCGGATCGTCCCCGCTTCATCGAGCAGCCTGAGGACAACCTCTCCGTTCGACTCGACGTTGAGTCGGGACCGGATGCGGCCACTCTCGTCGACCAGCTCCAGCGCCTGCCCTCGCAGGACGGAACCGCCGGCTTGCGCATCCAAGGAAGACGCCCGACCAAGCACGGCGAGCAAAAAGAACAGATTGATGATCGTGAGCGACACGGCGATTCGGAGGGCTGTCATCTGTACCTCCCGCATGGCGGACGAGTTGCAACGAGTCACGGTGGACCTGAAAGACGGTCCCGGCGCTCGAGCACCGCGCTGGCTGGTGTGGCCAGACGCCGACTCTTGGACGCCAGGCACGTCCTGGTGGTTTGAACGTACCTACTCTCTCACCGGGCCGAACCTACTGACGGTCGGCTGGGCCGGGCGTTGGATCGCGCGGGCCAAACATCGCGGGGGCGACGATGGTGAGACCGACGACCACCGTTAGAAGTCCAAGGACCTGAGGACCAATTGTCGTCAGCAAGCTGGCCGGTGCAACCTGCGTGGCGTCGATCACCAACATCGGCAACCCGTAGAGCAGGACGGGGATGCAATAAGCCCAGAATCCCCAGCGGTCGCCTCGGCGAATCGGGACCGCGGCGACCAGGGCCAGAAGGAGCGCGAGGCTTAGATTGGCGAGCCCTCCGGCCAGCAAGTGCCGCCCCGTGCGATCGCTGAAGTCAAATCCCTGGGCAATGGCCCAAGATGCCGGGAGGAGACCAAGCGCAGCGAGGGCGAGGAGAAACGAGCCGACCTGTAGACGGCGATTTCGAGTCACGGCAGGCTACGCACTGAGCAGCAACTGGATAGACGCGCAGACAGCGACCTCATCAATGGGCCGTCTCATCGAGGGGGTAGAAGGCAAACCCCGGTTGCACGGTCGGCGCCTCGTTGGCAGGGACCTCCTCAGCTCGACCCAC
>CAYGCC010000384.1:0-1659 GCA_964348165.1 uncultured Gemmatimonadota bacterium
TTCTTCTACCTGCTGGCCCATCTAGACGGGCTGACCAAAGAGGCAGTAGGAAGCATCTTCTGGCCAGAAAGCTCACACTCTCAGATGAAGCGCCAATTCAAGAACGCCATCTACGACCAGCTCGGCCGCGTCGGTAAGAGTCTCGCCAGCCCACGCCGGCTGGAGATCCTCGACCTGCTCTGCCAGGGGCCCCGTACCGTCGAAGCCCTGGCCACCGCCGTCGATCAGAGCGTCGCCAACACATCCCAGCACCTCCAGGTGCTGCGCCGCGCCCGTCTAGTGGAGGCGGATAAGCGAGGTGTCCATGTCGAGTACCGGCTGGCTGACGACATGGTCTGCGACTTCTTCCGTTCGCTACGCGTGCTCGCCGAGTCGCGCTTGGCCGAGATTGAGCGCGTAACCCGGGAGTTCCTCGAGGCGCGAGGCTCGATGGAGCCGGTGGACCGGGAGGTCCTGCTCGCTCGGGTGCGGAGCGGGGAAGTCACGGTCCTCGATGTTCGACCGCGTGAGGAGTACCGCGCGGGGCACATCCCGGGTGCCCTGTCCGTGCCTCTGACCGAACTGGACCGTCAGCTGGCTCGACTCCCTCGGGACCGGGACATCGTCGCCTACTGTCGCGGCCCTTACTGCGTGCTCGCGATGGAAGCGGTGGCGCGTCTCCGGGCCCGGGGCTTTTCGGCGGCACGCTTGGAGCACGGCGTCCCGGACTGGCGGGCGCTCGGCTATCCGGTGGCCTCAGGAGAAGAACCAGAGTGAAGATCCAAGCTCTTATCGGATTTCTCGGTCTCGAGTTGATTCAAGAGCGACTTGCAACGGTGCACTGGACGTGAACCCCCTGACCGCTTTCGCGATCCGCTATCCGTGGCAGGTTCTCGTCCTGGCGACGGTTGTCACCGCGTTCTTCGGCTGGCAGTTCCGGGCCATCAAGATCGACACCGATCCCGAGAACATGTTGGAGGCGAGCCAGCCCGACCGTGTCGTTTATGACGCCGTCAAGAAAGACTTTGGGATCAAGGACCTGCTTGTCGTCGGCGTGGTGGACGAAGCAGGCATTTTCCGACCCGACCCGCTACGGCGCGTCGCGCGGCTCACGGAGCGGATCACCGCCATACCTGGTGTGATTATCGACGACATGGTGAGTCTGACGACCACCGATGATATCACGCTGGATGGTGGTCTGCTGCACATCGGGCCGGTCATGCCGAAGGCGCCGGAGAGCAGAGAAGAAGCTGAGTTGCTCCGCACTCGAATTACCACGAACCCGCTACTCGCGGAGAAGCTCGCCTCTTCGGACGGAACCGCCATCGCGATCTACATACCGATCGAGCGTAAAGATCAGAGCTATCGGATCTCGCGCGAGATAGAGCGGCTAGCACAGGAAGAGCTGGCCCCCGGGCAGCAACTGTACCTGGCGGGTCTTCCGGTAGCAGAGGACACGTTCGGCCACGAGATGTTCAGGGAGATGGGCGTGACGGCTCCCCTCGTGGGCCTCGTGATCTTTCTACTCCTTTGGGCCCTGTTTCGGCGTGTTAGACTGATCGTGCCCGCGATGGTCGTCGCCATGTTCAGCGTGGTCTGGGCGATGGGTGCCCTCATCGGACTCGGCTATACGGTCCATATTATGAGCTCGATGATTCCCGTCTTCCTGATGCCGATCGC
>CAYGCC010000385.1:0-2715 GCA_964348165.1 uncultured Gemmatimonadota bacterium
GGAGGCGTACGAGCGTTTCCTGACGGAGTATCCCGACAACGCCGAGGCACGATTGAAGCTCGCCTCGTTCCTGGCCATGCGCATAAGTGAGCTCCGAGACAGCCTGCAGCAGGTCCAGGTCCCGGCGGAGCAGGGGGACCTTCCCGCCCGCATCGACTCGCTCGGAGAGAGGGTCTTGAAGTTGTATAACGAGCTTCTCGCTATGGAGGGGGTCGATCTCGGAGCGGACGAGTGCCACGACATGGCAATCGGCCTCTATCAGCTCAACAAGTTCGAGGAAGCCGCCATCGCCTTCAGGACGGCTTTGGAGCTGGAGCCGTACCGGCCGCAGTCGCTTACGCTGCTGGCCGAATCCCTCGACGCGGCGGAGCGCTACGACACCCTGGTGACGGTCGCAGAACAGCTGGTGGAGCGCTATCCGTACGACGTCGACAACCTCGCCCTCCTGGCGCAAGCGTACCGAAGAACCGAGAAACGAGAGAAGGCACTCGAGGTGCTGGAGCGCCGCGAAGCACTGCCTTTCCAGCTTACGGAGATCGATCTGGAGGGAGGAGCTGCGAGCGGCAAGGTCGAGAACCTCAAGCTCGAGCCCGGAACGCCCATCGAAATCGAGTTCACCTTCTACAATGATGAGGGGAACGTTATCGGCACCGGCGGCCATTCGATGACCGCGCCGGCACCGGGCGACAGGGTTCCGTGCCGGGTGTCGCCCGAAGCGCCCGCCGCTGAGGCTTCAGGTTTCACCTACCGAGTTGTAAGGCCCACGCAGGGGGCAGCGCCGTAGATAGACACGCCTGGCCTGATTGCCCAGGCTCCAGGATGGCGACTTAGGCGCGCCATCAACCCGGAGGATCCGGCCGTGACTGCGAGAAGTACCCGCACGGTGGTAACGGCGATCACGCTGACGCTGGGGCTCGGCTGCGCGGGCCGGAAGGGCGCCGATACCGGACCCGAGCTCGAGTCGCACGCCGAAGTGACCATCGAGGTGCAGAACCAGAACTTCTACGACGCCCGGGTTTACCTGCTGCACTTGGGCGCACGCACGCGTCTGGGGCAGGTCGGCGGCCACAGCACCCGGGCTTTCTCGTTCGCCGTGCCGCCGGACGACGTGCGCATCGAGGTCAGCTTCATTGGCGGCGGCGGCTTCGTCACCGAGCCCATGCCGGTGAACCGCGGCGATCAACTCGTGCTCCTGATCGAGTCGGACGCCCACCGGCTGAGCCCTAAGAGGTGATCGGGGGGCCGGTCGCTCCGCTTGGTGCGTATCCAGGGGTGGTACTGCCGTGAGCGTCCGCGCCTCCGTGGCAGCCGCCGCCGGAATCCTCAGCGTCGTGCTCGCCGCCCACCTGTCGCTGGCGCCCAACGTCGCTGATCTCGACAGCTTCTACCACCTCGGGCACGCCGCGCACTACGCGGCGACCACTCCCTTCGACACCGCATTCCCGTGGGCACGGTTCTCGGTCATCCGCGATCTCGGCGCGGATCTCTGGTGGGGCTTCCACCTGCTCCTCATTCCTTTTACGGCACTGGGGGAGATCGCGGATGGGATCCGGCTGGCTGGCATCCTCCTCACCACCGCCCTGCTGGGTGCCGTCCTGAGCATCTCCCAGCGGCACCGCTTCGTCGCTCCGCTGCTCTGGCCCATCCTCTTTTTCGTGGCCGTACCCAACGTGCTCTACCGACACGTGATGGTTCGGCCCCACGTGGTCTCACTCTTGGCCGCGCTGCTCCTGCTGTCGTTCCTGGTCCGAGGGCGGTGGTGGCAGGTGCTCCTGGCTGCGACGGCAACTACCTGGTTCCACCTGAGTCTCTTCTGGCTGGCCCCCGCGGTTGTCGTGGCCGTTCTGGCCGGCCAGGCTCTCGATCGCCGGTTCAGCGCCGCCTCGACGCGGCCAGCGGAAGACGATGCGCCCCTTACGGCCGTTGTCGCCATCGCGAGCGTCGTGGCCGGCTCCGTCCTGGGCTGGCTATGCCGCCCCCACCCCCTCGCCGCTGCGCGACTGGCGGACATTCAGGTTTTCCAGCTCTTCCGTGAGCAAGCGACCGGTATTCCGCTCACGTTCGCCGAGGAGCTCCGTCCCCTCCCGCTGCTGGTGCTCGGCTGGACCGCCTGGTATCTGCTGCTTCTATGGGTAGGAGCGCTCGCGCTACTCGTCTGGAGTGTCGCCAGACAGCGCAGCGCCCTCGAAGCGATGCCAGCTCCGGAGCGAACTCTGCTCTGGGCGTGCGTTCTCCTCTCGGCGGGGTTCCTGGCGCTGACCGTATTCGTGGCTGGACGTGCGCTGGTAGAGTGGGCGGCGTTCGGCCTCGTCACCGTGTCCCTTGTCGTCACCTACCTTCTGGAAGAGCGGGTGGCACGTCGGAGGGCAGTGACCGTCCTAACCCTGGCCACGCTGCTGGCCTCCCCGTGGATCCTCCATGAGCACCGCGTGAACGTGCGCCTCAACGCGGTCGAGCCGGACCACCTGCAAGAGGTCGCGAGTTGGCTGGCTGACCAAAGCGAGCCCGGTGACGTGGTCTTCCATGCCCATTGGGACAACTTCGGACCCCTGTTCGCCCGAAACCGCCTGAACCACTACCTGGGAGGCATGGACCCCATCTTCCAGTACGCCCATGACCGTGAGCTCTACTGGAAATTCGCCTACCTGTCGACGGATCTGGCCACGGAGTGGACGTGTGACGCGTACCCCTGCCGGGAAGGGAGCGCCGTCGACA
>CAYGCC010000386.1:0-2481 GCA_964348165.1 uncultured Gemmatimonadota bacterium
CGCGAGAGTCAACGACTCGGCCAGAAACTCCCGACGAATGTCGGCGTCATCGGCACCAACAGACTTGCGAATCCCAATCTCGCGCACGCGCTCGCGTACGGAGACCTGCAAGATGCGGAAGAGGCCGATCCCGCCGATCAACAAAGAGATGATAGCGATGGCACCGAGCACGATGTTCCAACCCAACAAGATGCCATCGACCATCTCCATCTCTTCACCATACTCGGCGGCGTTGTTCTCGATATCGAAGTCCCGAACACCGCGATGAAGCTGCAGCAGCTTGGACTCCGTATCTCTCAGCGCCGGCCCGACCGTCTCGTACGACGGGGCCCGCAACACGATGACCTGGACGCTCTTGCTGCCCGTGAACCTCGCCTGATAGGCGCTCACGGGGACATAGACGCGTCGTTCAAGGTATTCCAGGTTCGCCGGAATCAGCGTCATCCGCGGAGCGCGTACGACGCCCACCGCCTGGAATCGCTCGCCGGCCAGCCTGAACTCGCGGCCCACCGGATCAACGTCGTCGAAGAGCTCCCGAGCCGCGCGTTCACCGAGCACGGCGACCGGCGCACGCTGAGAGACGTCGAGGTCGGTCAGGGAGCGGCCGGCGACGACACTCATCTGGCGCATCTCGATGTACATCGGCCCCGTCCCGATGATCGGGTAGCGTCTAGGCTCGAGGGTCGCCTGTCCGATCATCTCGCCGAACAGCCCATCCGTGCCGCCCACGACCGTCTCGAGGGCGATGAGCGTGTCGGCATCGGGAGACCGCAGTCCCTTCGAGGCGTGATCGGCAGCCTTTTCGGAATCCACGTCGGAGCGCGAGAACTCGAAAGTGTCTTTCATGCCAAACTGATCGTAGTCGCTCAATACCATCGTCTTGATGCCGGACACGATGGAGAACATGGCGACCAGCGAGGCGACTCCGAACACGATACCGGTCAGCGTCAGCAGCGAGCGCAGCTTGTGGGCACGAATGCCGCGCCAACCGTCCAGCAGAAGCTCCCAAGCTTCGTAAAGCCTCGCCGTTGAGCGCGACACATCAGCCATAGCGGAGCGCCTCGACTGGGTCCAATCGCGCCGCCTTCCAGGCGGGGTAGATGCCTGCAACGATTCCGACGAATGAAGCTGTGGCAAGTCCAGCGAGGAAGATGACAGGCGTCACGTGCGCGGGGAACTTCATCAGCTTCTCGACGGTCGACGTGAGCGCTGTGCCGATCACGACACCGGCCAGGCCGCCGACGGTCGTGATGAGTAGAGATTGAACCAAGAAGTGGACGAACATGTCGAAGCCGCTAGCGCCCAGTGCCATGCGAGTTCCAATCTCACGGACACGTTCGACGACGCTGGCTAGCAGAATGTTGGCGATAACGACACCGCCGGTGAACAACGAGATCACTCCGACGATCATGAAGATGAAGTCAAAAAGCAGAAAGAACTCGGTGCTCTCGGCTATGTCTTCCGCCGAGCGATCGAATGAAAAGTCCTTGACCCGATGGCGGCGTAATAGCACGTCGCTGACTTCGCTGATGGCAGTTTCAAGATGTAGCGGACCCGTAGCTTCCAAGGTGAGCCACACGAGCTTGTCGTCTCCGGCCAATCGCTTGAGGGCGGTGGTCAGGGGTATGTACGCTCGCTGATTGCGGTACTCGAACGCGTTTCCGCTCCAGGCGGCGAAGTGGAACTCCTCGCGCTTCAGGACGCCGACCACACGATAACGATCGTCGCCGATCGTGATGATCTGATCCATCGCAGCTTCGGGACTCCCAAACAGCGAGTCGGCGTACGAAAAGCCCAGCACGGTCGCATTGGTGCGGTACTCCAGGTCCATCTCGCTGATGAAACGACCGTACAGAGGTTCGATATCGTTGATGGCGGCGTAGTCCGGTACGGTCGCGACCACCTGCCCTTCAAAGCTGTTGCGCGGGCCCGTGTAGCGGAGATTCCAATGCCGTGCCCCACTGATGTACTTCAGGTGGGGCGCCTCCTCCCGCAGATCCAAGACATCGCGCCAGGTCAACTGTGGCGACGCGGCCTCGCGTGGCGTCAGCTTGATCTTGCCTCCGAGATCATTGCGCACGATGACGCTGCCGGCACCACCCACCTCGGCCAGGAAATCTTCGCTGCGTTTTTGGGCTCCGCCAAACAGGGCCAATACCGCGATGATCGAGGCCGTGCCGAGCGTGAGGCCGACCAGGCTCAAGAAGGTTCGACCGCGGTGTTCCCGCGCTTCGTCGATTCCGGCAGAGATAGACTCCAGCAAGTTCACGCTTGAACGCGACCGTCAGCAATTTGGATGACCCTGCCGGCCTCCGCCGCCACGTTCGGGTCGTGGGTAACGACCAGGATCGTGTGACCACGCTCATAAAGATCACGAAAGATCTTCAGTATCTCCCGCGATGTGTCGGAGTCGAGGTTGCCCGTGGGCTCATCGGCCAAGAGCATCGACGGATTGTTTACAAGAGCTCGGGCGATGGCCAC
>CAYGCC010000387.1:0-1608 GCA_964348165.1 uncultured Gemmatimonadota bacterium
ACAGCGATCCTGAGAATGCTGCTGCACCAATGAGGACGAGCAGCACCCCAAATACGATCCTTCCAGCCTTCATAACCCTCTCCCGACTCAGGGAACCACACGACCGCGATCGACGCACAATGGTTGGGCATCGAGCGCGGCGTCACGACCACAGCTAGCACACTCCGGTTGCGGCAGCCAGGGACGAAGGACCCTTCTCTGCCGGCCATGCCGCGCGGTCATCCCGCTGGCCAACGAGCTGCATCCGCTCTCCTGGCGATTCGTGGATACCCACGTGGTGCTGGTTCACGCATGCTGACCCGACGGGGCGCACAGCCCGGGAACGCTAGAGCGGCTACAGGCTTCGGAGTTCCTAGTCGACCGACGCCCGATGCGAGAGTCACAGCGGCGCAAGGGCTTTCGGCTGGCACGCCCGGAGGGACTCGAACCCCCAACCTTCTGATTCGTAGATCCCGAAGCCGTGTCCGTGGACGTCCACGGGAGTCCGCAGAGCGAGGAACGAGAGACTTCCGAGTCCACGAGCGTCCACGGCCGTGACAGAATGGTGATGACCGCTGGAGACGCTGGCGATAGGCCCCGGCGGCAGTTCTCGCGCGACCGCGCGCGCGCCAAGCTGCTGTTGCCCGGATCGCGGCTGTCGTCCGACACCGCATGAGCCAAGAGGGCATCACCAGCGTCCGAGGCTTCGCGGACCACGTCGGGATGTCCTGGAAGCCCATCGACAAGCTCTTGAACGGGGATCCCAACCCGCCGCTGGCCACCTTGCTCCAGCTTGCGCACGCCCTCGAACTTCGCTCGATCGAGGAGCTGCTCGGTCCGTTCGAGACCACCAGAGTCCTCAACGTTGGCCGCAGCTTGGAGGCCGATGGATGACCCGGCCGGTCGGTTGTCTGTCGCGCCATTTCCACCCTCAGGTCGCTCGCGCGTGGCAGCGCGCATCGTTCCGCCGGTTGGGAAGTGGCAGGCGAGCCGAGGTTGAAGACAAGACCTGCAGGGCCGACTATGGCGGGCAGCGCCAGCCGGGTCAAGGGGGTCGGCGCTGCCGGCTGACCAAGAGCGCGGCGGCCGAGGAGGGCCCGCCAGGGCCGCCCGCAGGGCCGGGCTCCTTGACACCTACAGGGATCACTCCGGAACGGGCATCGCGTTCTCATCTGGCCGCACATATCGTCATCGGTGGACCGGACATCGGAACCGAAGCCGTCTCAGATGGAGAATGGCTGGCGAGAATGGCTCCCAACGGTCGGTCCGCCGAGCGTCGGCGCACCGTCGACGCGGCGGAACCCCCGCATACGCAGGGGTTCCGCTCAGCACGCCCGGAGGGACTGGAACCCCCAACCTTCTGATCCGTAGATGGCCAAGCCGTTTCCATGGGCGTTCCCAGCCGTACACACGGCCCGGAAACGAGGGCCCGCATCTCCCTCGCGGTCCAAGGCCGTCAGCAGCGATCCACGGCGGATGGCTCCCAACTTGGTTCCCTGAAATGCCGGTGGGCCGACGTGGCCCCGGTCGTCGATCAGATATCGCCCCGAACGATCGGTAGCCTGGAATAGGAGCGATCACCCCTAGCCCTCATTCGCCGACCGACGGACAATCCTGCGACCTGGCCTT
>CAYGCC010000388.1:0-2770 GCA_964348165.1 uncultured Gemmatimonadota bacterium
GTCGACCAGTCCGCCCGGAGGTGGCCTATCAGGTTCCTCTCGCTGAGCGGCTCGGCTGTCGGCGCTGTGACCAATGAATACGTTTCGACCTGCACCCCTAGTCCCACCTCTTCATCAGCTACCGCTTCCATGAACACGCCAGAGGTGATTCCGCTGTGCTACTTCCATGTCGCGCCGGTAGACGGTCGCGCAGTGCGGACAACGCCACATGCCCTCCGGCGTTTCATCGGCGCCCTTGTCGACCGTGGTCTCAGACGGGCCCGTCTGGATCTCTTCGCCGGGTTCCGACTGTTCGGACGGCGCCGCCGTTCGATTCTTACTCTTCTTCTTCTCCGCCATCGCGCGCTCCTAGCAGGGAATGCGCTGGCAGGCCCGAATCGCAAACACGGCGATATGGATCGAATCGGCCGCCAGCGCCGTCGCGCGCATCAGACCCCTGACCTTGCGCGCGCCTGTCGTCCGCTGGTAGTGAAGCCGATAGACCTTATTGTCGACCGAATCGATGGCGACGGAATCGCGCGCCGTCCAGCTCGCTACGGTGCCCGAATCCTGCAGCACCAGATAAACGGGCGTCGCGACGTTGTCGGAAACGCCCACAGTGGCAACGAGCCCGGCGCCGATCCTGCCGGCGAGCGCCGCACCCGAACCCGTGGCGGCGCTGTTGACGTGGACGCGGTTCGCGATCGTGACTATACCATCCCAGCCCGCAACGACGTTCTGCGAACCGATTTGCGCCAAACTCCAAGCCACGAGCATCACCGGGACGATCACGGCCCAAAGCGTCATAACTTTTTTCGTCATCGAATTAAACTCCCTTTTTCTACGCAACCTCGCTCAGCAACCGGAACGCAGCCGGCCGCATCGTCTTACCGCCGACACGCGCCGACGCAAAAAAGCCGATGTTCGGTACATACCGCTCGACCAGCCGTTGGATCGTGAGATCCCGGCGCTCGACGACCCGATAGTGCCGCCATGCACCGAAGATGCACGGGATGTTGCCAGCCGTGCCCACGGAATCGACGAACTCGCTCACAAAGATAGGCTTACCCCACAGTGACATCGGAACGGCACCCGGAGGCGCGACCTGCAAGACCACGAAGAACGGCATGTTCTGCGAGTCTCGCAGTTTGAGCAGTTCGCCCAGGAAGGATGAGCTCATGATGAAGCCCGCGGTCGGGTCCTGCCGATACTGCTCGGCTAGATCGGTGTAGAGATTGACGATGCTCTCCCACTTCGTCCCTACATCGGTCTCTGTGTAGTTGACCGTCGTGGCCCCGCTCTGCGTCACACCTTCCGGCTCGCCGCTGCCGCTCCCCGTTAGGAAAGCGTTGTCGTAATCCATGCCGCGCGTTTCGACGATCACCTGGCGGATCTCGTCTTCCAGCGCGACTGGCGTGTCCTCGAGCAGCTCCCGTGTGATCTCGATGGCATCGGGCGCCCAGAGATGAACTGGGATCTTGATCTGCTCGGTGGCCGGCTGGTTCTGCACGGTCGGCGCCGTCCCCCCCGAGAGACCTTTGCCTTCGGCCGCGAACACGCCGACGAAGCCTGTAGGATACTGCTTCGGGTCCGGCGTGCTCCGGGACTGGAAACCCGGATAGGTAGCGATAGAAGCGTTCGTAGGACGCACGGTCGCGCCCGCCCGCAGAACGGCGGCAAAACCGGCCAGATCGCGCGAGAGCTCGGCCTGGAAATCCTCGGGCACGAGCTCACCGCCGAGCCCGGCGCCATCGGTAATCCCGAGGCGCCACTCTTCGGACCCTCCGCCATCGCGGAAGCGATCGACGACGTCGCGCGGGACGCCGTATTTCACGGCGATCGCAAAGCCGTCGTGAACCGGGCGGCCTCCGCTCCGCATCTGGATCCCATTTTTGAGGCCGGCCCAGGCCAGACAGGAGAGCGTTGTCCAGTAGGCCCGCTTGGCGACCTTGCGATCGTCATCAGACATGAGATCCAGCCGGCGCGAATAGAATGGGTCCCTAGCCGGACTGATCTGCTGACGGCGGAGTGTCGGTTTCGTCGCCAGTTGCTCGGCGGCCTTGACCTCCTGCTCCCGCTGGTCAGCCTCGCACTCGTTGATCTGTTTCTGGGTCTCGCTGAAGTCGGACACCATGCGCTGATAGGTTTCCTTGTCGTCGTCCGACCAGTTGGTGCGATCGCCGCCGCGCTCGTTTGCTTCCTCGACGTGCGTCTTCATGCTTTCGACGATCGTGTTAAGCTTGACCCGCAGATCTCCCAACGTCTTCTCAGCAAACATATTACTCCCTGATGTGGCGTTTCCACCGCCAGTAAATTGATTTGATCCCTCATCAAGATTTCCTCGGCCCACCTACGGCCTGAACGCGGCAGCTTTCATCGCTCGCCGCGACGTCGCCCGGATTGATGCAAATCGTCCGGAGCCGGTCGAAGTCATCCGGCTCCGCCTGTCGAAAACGCCAGGATGTTTCCGTCTCGTCGACTTTGTCGGTGCGGAAGTCGTGATCTTTCGCCCAAGTCCGCGCCGCTTCTGCGGTATCCCATTTCGATTTCGGAAAGATGACGGACTGGATCGCGAAACCCTGTTGCAAGGTTTCGAGCCGAACCGTCACACTGAGCGCGTCCTTCACCTCGGGCACGGGTAGCGGTCCATATTTCGCCTCGAGCTCCGCGGCATAACCAATGGCCCGACGCACGTCTACCGGATAGTCAATGGCCCGAGCGGCCTTGTGGACCTCGTGAACACGCGCGCCGATGCCGCCAGCGGCACCAAAAGTCACGAGCGAGAACTCCC
>CAYGCC010000389.1:0-8114 GCA_964348165.1 uncultured Gemmatimonadota bacterium
GCGGTTCGCTATACGCATCGTCAGCGCCGCGCGATGGAGAACATCAAGTTCGTTCTGCAGGAGGGTGCGGCGGGCCGGGTGGTGGAAGCGGGCGACGCGGACGTGATGTACGCCGAGAGTGTGGCGGGCCCGATCCGCGAGGCGCAGGCGCTGGTGGCCAGTCAGCAGGTGGCGGTGCTGCGGCGGCTGCTCTCGTACCTGCTGCCGTATCGCCGCGAGCTGGTGCTGGGTCTCTCGGCCGCGACGCTGATCACGCTGGTCAGCCTGGTCCCCCCGTTCCTGGCCGGGTACCTCATCGATCGAGTGGTTCGGCCCGTCCAAGACGGCACGCTGTCGCTGGGCGAGGGAAGCGGCATCGCCTGGCTGGCGGTCACGGCCATGGCCGTCGTGTACCTGATCATGCAGGCGGCGGCCGTCGTACGACTTCGCAAGATGTCGATTGTGGGTGAGTGGGTTGCCCGCGATCTGCGTACGGCTTTGTACGAGCATCTGCAGCGGCTCAGCCTGAGCTTCTACTCGCGCCACAAGACCGGAAGCCTCATCACGCGGATGAGTTCGGACACCGACCGGCTCTGGGAGTTCCTGGCCTTCGGGGTGGTCGACGTGTCGCTGTCGTTGATCATGTTGGCCGGACTCGGCGCGGTGTTGATTGCGCTCGACTGGAGGCTGGGGCTGGTGATGACAGTGCCGGTTCCGCTCTTCTGCTGGGCGATCTATATGCACGGCGAGCGGATCAATCGACTCTTCCTGCGCTCATGGCGAAAGTGGTCGCGGGTGAGCGAGGTGCTGTCGGATACGATCCCGGGTATTCGGGTGGTCAAAGCGTTCAATCAGGAAGAGCGCGAGAAGAGGCGATTTGGAGCGCGCAACATCGATGTCACGGACGAGTTCAACCGTATCCACCGGCATTGGACGGCGTTCTGGCCGGCGTTGATGCTCGCCGTGCACGCGACCACGGTGCTGGTGTGGGCCCTCGCTCTGCCGCGCTTGCTGGGTGGCGATGGCGGCTCGCTGTCGTTGTCGGCGGGGACCTTCGTGTCGTTCCTGCTTTACACGACGATGTTCATCGCGCCGATGGAGGTGATCGGGCAGATGGCTCGGACGCTGAATCGGGCGACGAGCTCGGCACACCGAGTGTTCGAGGTTCTGGACACGGAGCCGGATGTGGTGGACGTGGCGCAACCGGTGCGACTCGAGCCGGTACGCGGCGGCGTCTCGTTCGAGAATGTGAGCTTCGCATACGACGGCGTTCGCCAGGTGCTGCGCGGTGTGAGCTTCGATGTGGAGCCCGGCGAGATGGTGGGGCTCGTGGGTCCGTCGGGCGGTGGGAAGACCACGGTCGTGAACCTGCTCGCCCGCTTTTACGACCCCACCGGCGGCGTGGTGCGGGTCGACGGTGTAGACATACGCCAGCTCGATACCGGTCATTACCGCCGACAGGTCGGCATGGTGCTTCAGGACCCGTACCTCTTCCTAGGAACGGTCCTGGACAACATCCGCTACGGGCACCCCGAGGCGTCACTCGAGTCGGTGATCGACGCGGCGCGGGCGGCCAACGCTCACGACTTCATCTGCCGTCTTGCCCATGGGTACGACACGCTGGTGGGCGAGCGGGGGCTCACGCTGTCGGGCGGAGAGCGCCAGCGCATCTCCATCGCGCGGGCGATTCTCCACGACCCGCGCATTCTGATTCTGGATGAGGCGACGAGCAGCGTGGATACGGAGACTGAGCGGAAGATCCAGGAGGCGTTGGATCGGCTGGTGGCAGGTCGCACGACCTTCGCCATCGCGCATCGACTCTCGACGTTGCGGCGTGCGGAACGGTTGTTTGTGATGAAGGACGGCCGGCTAGCCGAGGCGGGTACTCACGCCGAGCTGCTGGCGAAGCCCGACGGGATCTATTGCAAGCTGTACCGGCTGCAGCGCCAGCTGCAATGAGCCGCATGACGACCCTCTGGCGTTTGAGAAGAACAGCTCGGAGAGGGCCAGAGGGTAAGAGCACAAGGAAGATTGAGATGAGCACGACGCTTAACACGCTGCAGCGGGCACGCGATGGGATAGCCGATTCTCGAGGCGGCGAGCTCGTACTCCGTCGTCTGGGGGACGGCCGCCTCTACGCCGAGCGAGAGTCCGAGGGCTGCGCGGTGTGGGTACGGCGGTGTTTTCCGTGGTCGGAGCCCTGCCGCTTCATCTCGCTCCGCGATCAGGATGAGAACGAGTTCGCGCTGGTTCGCGACCTGCGCGAACTGGATACTGATTCGCGCCGGGCGCTCGAAAGTTCGCTCGCCGAGGCCGGTCTCGTGCTGGAAATCGTTCGCATCCAGAGAATCGATGAGGAAGTCGAGATCCGCGACTGGAGGGTCGAGACGCGTCAAGGGCCTCGCTCGTTTCAAACGCGACTAGATGATTGGCCGCGACGAATTCCGGGCGGCGGCATCCTGATACGCGACGTGGCCGGCGACCTGTATCGGGTCGCCGAGCCGGGCTCGCTGGATAAGCACAGCCGAGAACTTCTCTGGGTGTTCGTGGACTGACGAATACCGCGCAGGATCAGCCTCGGCGATCGGGGCGGCGCGCCTTGAAAAGGAGCGTAAGTCGCCGCGGCCGGTTGAGTTACAGGCCGCGTCGGCTGCTCCTGAACGAGGTCTCTTGGAAACGCAAGGACTCGCGTAACACGGCGTTAGACCGAAGCCATCATCGCCGAGGTCGATGGCGACTCGCTGGTCGGATGCTCGCTGCCGCTGGCCGAGCTTCACCACGCCGCATTGCGCGCACTTGTTTCACAGCCGCTGGATGACCGATCTTGCGCAGCGAACCCCAACCCGTTGACCACCGCCGCCCGGGCGAATTGCAATACGGGCCGGCGGCAGCGGCGTCAATCGGGGCCACCTGCAAGGGGCGGCCGAGCGATCTCCGACCGAGCCGGCGGCGCTCAGCGGCGGCGCCTCCTCCGGGGCTCGTCGCCGCCCCGCAGCCGCATCTCCAATATGCCGAGCAGGGAGTCGCTGCCGGCCCGGCTCCCGCCCAACAGGCCGTCCGCGTCGGCCCGTCGCGACGCGCCATAACGGTTGAGCCACAGGTCGGCCCGCTCACCCAAGCGCAGGACGGCATAGAAAAGGCGCCCCCGCCGCTCGCCACCGAAGAGCAGATCGATGGTCGCGGCCGCGATCGCCAGCGGCGCCAAGGTGACGTCGATTAGGCCGTCGAGGAAGAGCTTGAGCTGTAAGAGGGCCAGGTCGGGAATGATGCCAACGGGAGACGCCACGACCTCGAACCATTCTGCTCCTCCTCACCTGTGACACACCTGCTCGGCCGGCCATGCCGCAATACGCTTCGACGCTTGAAAACTGGCAAGGAGACGGGGCTCGGCCCCCCCGGCTGGCGCCGTCCCGCTCAGGCCCTATGTTGATTCGTGCGCTCGAGCGCGATCCGTCGCTATGCTCTTATTGACGACCGTATCGGCCCCGACCGGTGCGCTACAGTTGTTCCTTAAGCCCTCGTAGCGCAGGCCGCAGGATGCCACGTACCAACGAGCCCCTAGCCGTCCGCATCGTCCGCGCTCTCGATCGACTGCGCCGTCGTCGCGAGGTGGAATGGCTCGTCCTCTACCTGGGCGCCGCCTGGATTCTCTACGAGGCCGTGGGCCTCACCGTCGATACCTTCAACCTGCCGGTCCTGGTCGTGCGCGCCACGGCCGCGCTTCTCGGCCTCGGCGCCATTTTCGCCGCTCCGCTGGCCCACTGGTACGAGCTCACGGCCCGGGCCCTGGAGAAGTCGGGCGGCGCGGACATCGGCGACGTGCCCGGCGTGCCGGACGTCCTCGAGTCGGCACTGACCCGGAGCTACCGGCCGGTGGGCGGCCGTGCGGTCCTGCTGGTCGGCGCCGGCTCCACGCTGCTCTTCTCGGGCTTCTTTTTCCTGCTGTGGAGCGCCTGGGCGGCGAGCCACGAGACCGTGGCGCCGGACGCACGCGTCTCCGTACTGGTCTTCCCCTTCCGCGCGGCCGGCGCGGACGCCGGCGGCTACGGCGAGGGGATCGCGGACCTCCTCATCGTCACGCTGGACGGGACGCCGGGCGTCAGGGTGGCGGACCCGTCTAGCCTCTGGCAGAAGCTTCGCCCAAAGCGGAGCGAGCCCGCGCGTGATCCCGATCTGGAAGAGGCGATCGCGCTGAGTCGGCAGGCAGGGGCCAAGCGTTTTGTCACGGGGAGCGTACTCCCATCGGGATCGCGACTCGACGTCACCGCCCGGGTCCACGAAACGGAGACTGGTGAGGTGCTGGCTTCTCTCACCACAAACGGCCACCGGGACAGCCTGGCCGCGGTGGTGCACCGTACGGCTATCGAGCTGCTGGCACAGGTCTGGGAGCGCGAGCAGCTGCCCACCGTGCCGGAGATCGAGCGCTACGCCACCTCGAACGCCGACGCACTGAAAGCGTACCTCGAGGCAAAGAGCCTGGTGCGACGCGGTCTCCCGCAGTCCGCCCTCGCTGCCATCGAACGTGCCGTCGCCCTCGACTCGACCTTCGCATTGGCTCACCTGGAGCACTTCGGCATTCGCTCCTGGGTTCTGTTCCAGAACGCTGAGCCCTACATCGGCCTGCGCGAGATCATCGAGCGCGCCATGAGGTATCGCGACCGCCTGACTCCGCGCAACCGGCTGCGGGTGGAGGCGAACCTGGCGCTGGACGACACCGACGGTGCCAGGGCCGCGTTTCTCTTCGAGCGCATCCTCGGGATCGACTCGCTCGACATCGATGCGCTGAACTCCCTTGCCTTCACCTACCTGCGCGACGGCTGGCAGCTCAAGAAGGGCCGGGAGGACATCGTGGCCGCCTACGAGCGCGTCCTGAGGGCCGACTCCGGCATCGTCGGCGCCGACTTGCAACGGGCCTGGCTGGCGCTGGGGAGCGGCGACTCTGCGAGCGCCGGACAAATCTTCGAACGCCTCGCGGCCAGGGACAGCAGCCCAGCGGTTCGAGGCAGAGTCGGCGCGTTACGGGCGCTGCAGGCCGCGTCCGGCGTGCGCGACTCGATTCTACGGGCCCTGGCGGTACAGTCGGTCCCCGTGGTGACGACCGTTCTACGCGACCTGCGCGCGCTAAACCCCGAGCTCGCCGAGGGCTTTTGCGCCGAGCTGATGAACGACTCGATGCCGACGTTCCACCAGCGGGTGGGGTCGGGAGCGCGCGCCCAGCTCTGGCTCGCCGAAGGCCGCCTGGCGACCGTCGACTCGCTGGTCAAAGCCGGCGAGCTGGAGCGCGTCCGCCCAGTGGTCAATCGCTTCTTCATCGCTTCCCAGCTGGCCGGTCTGGGGGAGGCCGAGGCGACCGCCCGCAGCGCGGAGGAGTTGGCACGCTACGCCCCCGCTGAGTCGCTCAAGGCTTACCTGGACCTGAAGCCGGCGGTTCGAGCGACCGGTTGGTCGGTGGCAGCCTACCTGGCAACCTTCGGAGACACGGCCGAAGCGCGGGTCTGGCAACGGGCGCTGCAAGATCTTCCGCAGGGCAACACGTGGCGGGATTGGACAGGCTCGCTCAGCGCCGATGTCGAAGCACGGCTCGCCGTGCGGCGTGGCGACTGGGAGACGGCGGAGCGCGAGGCGCAGGAGGCCTACGAACTCTGGACGATCCACTCCAATTATGCCGGCGAGAGCGACCCCGAGCTGGCAATGCGGTTTCACCTCGCCGAGATACTGCTGGCGCAGGGCGCCACGGAACGCGCGGCCTGGCTCTTCCGCTCCTTCACTCCGCCGTACACTTGGACCGGATTCTACACCGCACGCGCGAGCTTCGAGCTCGGCCGCATCGAGGAGGCGAACGGCCGGCGCGAGGAAGCATTAAGCTACTATCTGACCGCGACACGACTTTGGGAGCGCGGTGAGCCCAGGGTGGTCGACGCCTGGCTCGAACGCGCGCGCGAGGGTCTCCGCCGCGTGCGCGCCGTGGAGCCACTCGGCGCGGCCTTCTGACGGCGCGGCCGCGGCCTCCGCGCCAGCGGTCAGCCGCAGGCCGGCAGCGTCGCTGGGAAGCTCGCGGCGAACGTGTTTCCGCTCCAGCAGTTATCACTGCCGGAACCATCCCAGAGCAAATCGACGCCGGGCAGGGGAACCGGCAGCGGCGGCGGCGACGCGCCGCGTTCCCGGTGACCCTGTTGTTCGTCACCTCTACACCATCCGGGTCGGGATCGATGTCGGCGAAGGCCTCCGGCGGCAAGCCGGCCAGCTCGCCAGGCTCGGCGAAGTTCGCCCGGTTGTTCTCCTTGACCTTGTTCTCGGCCACGAGGATGCCGGCGCTGACTTTCACGTCGAGGCCCGGCAGGAGGACGATGAGCATGCCCTCCGTGTTGTCGTAGCTGCGGCGGGATCGGATTCGCGCTCTTGCAGGCCAAGCTCTACCGTTCGCGCGTAAAGGTAAAGCTCGGGTGTGTCGTCGATGCTCAGCGAATGGCCGCGACGCCGATCACGCCGAGCTCGCCCGTAAAAGCAGTTGACGAGGATCTTATAGAACCAGGCGCGAAAATTCGTTCCTGGCCGAAACTGGTGAAAGGCCTGGCAAGAACGCGCGGCCGCCTCTTGGAGCAGATCTTCGGCGTCGGCGCTGTCACGCGTCAGGCGCAGCGCCATGTTGTATGCCGGCCCGAGCAATGGCAGCAGAAGCTCATCGATCGTCTGATGCGGCTGGGAGGTCGCTTGCACAGAAGCCTGAGTCGGGGCGTTGTCTGCTATCCAGTAAGCCACTCTCCGAGTCACTGGTTGAAGCCAATGATCGGGCCCGTTCAGCCGCGCCGTCAAGGGCAGACCGGCCAGCGCCCGCTGCGGCGCGGTCGGCGCCGCGGGCTGCTCGCGTTCCGATCGGCCGCTGCCCGCGGTCCGGAGCTCACGGGGCCGGCGCCTCGTTCACGTGTGGCAGGCGAGGGACCCCACTTGCTTCCCAGCTGCTGCACCACCCATCTTGCGCATCGAACCAGCGCCCGTTGACCACCGCCGCGCGGGCCAATTCCGACAGCGCATGGGGTCATCTCCTTCCAATCTCACCCACTTCTTGTCCGAGCTGAAGCGGCGGGGCGTCATTCGGGCCGTAGCCGTTTACGGTGCCGCGGCCTGGGTCGTCGTCGAAGTCTCGGCGACCGTTCTGCCGGCGCTACACTTGCCCGACTGGACCGTCACCGCCGTGGTCATCTTTGCCCTCGCCGGCCTGCCGCTCTCGGTGATCCTCGCCTGGGCATTTGATCTGACCCCCGAAGGCTTGCGCCGAACCGGGCCGATCGTAGCTGGCGCGCCGGTGCCCAGAAGGGAGATGTCGCGGGCGCGCGGGATCGTCGCCGTGGCGCTGGTCGCGGTGCTCGCGGCGACCGGCGGGTATCTGGCCGGGCGCCGCATAACCGGCGGCGGCCGCCTGGCGGATGACCGACTCGGGTTGGCCGTCTTTCCTTTTCGGGCCACGGGCGGTGCGGTGGAAGACCTTTCGGAGGGCGTGGCCGATCTGCTGGCGACCGTTCTGGACGGGACTCAGGGCATCCGCATCGCCGACCCCTGGTCGCTGTGGCGCAGCCTGCGACCGGAGAGAACGTTGCGGGCGCAGAGCCCCGACCCCGACCAGGCCAACCGTCTGGCCTTACAGGCCGGCGCGCGTCACTTCTTGTTGGGCTCGGTGGTAAGCGCCGGCGATTCGCTGGGGCTCAACGTTCGGGTTTACGATGTCGGCAACCTGGAACCGCTGTACGCGTTCGCTCACACAGGCGACCCGGCGCACCTGTCCGATGTCGTGCAACGGCTTGCGGTGGAGGTCATCACCCGACTCTGGGGTCGCGGGAACGCGCCCAACGTCCCCGACCTGGACCGGTACGCCACCCGCTCGGCCGATGCGCTAAAAGCCTACCTCGATGCCAAGGCGGCGATGCGGCGCGGTTTGGTGGACTCGGCCAGCGCGGCCATCGACCGAGCGATCGCCCTCGACTCAACCTTCGCCCTCGCTCTGGTCGAGGCAACAGCGATCAAGTCTTGGCAGATGTTCATGCGGGGCGAGTTCTATACCGGTTTGATGGAGCTGGCCGAGCGCGCGGTGGCGCATAGCGACTCGCTCAGCGAGCGCAACCGCCTGCGAGCTGAGGCGA
>CAYGCC010000390.1:0-14824 GCA_964348165.1 uncultured Gemmatimonadota bacterium
GACCGGCGGCACACGCGGGGAATGGATGTCATAGACGCCCGGGCCGATCTCGTTCCGATAGTCGAACTCCTTAAAGACCCTCAGCAGTTTCGCGTCCGATCGAGCGTTCTCGATCAGCAGGACGTCCGCATCCATCGCTGCTATGGCGTCGATGATGTCGTTGAACTCGCTGTAGCACATGTGGGTGTGGACCTGCGTCGCATCCGACACACCGCCGGTGGCCAGCCTGAACGCGCCCACCGCCCACTCGAGGTACGGCTTCCACTCACCGCGGCGCAGTGGCATGCCTTCGCGGAGGGCCGGCTCGTCCACCTGGATCACTTTGGCGCCAGCGGCCTCGAGGTCGAGCACCTCGTCGCGCACGGCGAGTGCGAGTTGCCGGCAGGTCTCGCTGCGGGGCTGGTCGTCACGCACAAACGACCATTGCAGCAGCGTGACCGGGCCCGTCAGCATCCCTTTGACGGGCCGGTCGCTCAAAGACTGTGCGAACTTGAACCAGCGGACCGTCATCGCTTTCGGTCGATGGATGTCGCCGTACAAAACGGGCGGCCGCACATAGCGCGAGCCGTAAGATTGAACCCAGCCGTGCTGGGTGAAGGCGTAGCCCTCGAGCTGCTGGGCGAAGTATTCGACCATGTCGGTCCGCTCGAATTCTCCATGCACCAGCACGTCGAGGCCGATCTCCTCTTGCAATTCGATGATCTTGCGGGTCTCGTCTTCGATGAACTTGTCGTATTCGCTCTCAGAGATCTCGCCCTTGCGAAAACGGCCGCGAACCTGTCTCACCTCGGCCGTTTGCGGGTACGATCCGATGGAGGTGGTGGGCAACACTTTGGGCAAGCCGAGCTGCTCGCGCTGAACCGCGCGGCGTTTCTCGAACGCGCTGGTGCGCCGCTCCGCCGCCTCGTCCAGCTCACTCAGCCGCGCCCGTACCTGGGGGTTGTAGGCCCGCTGCGAGCCGCGGCGTGAGGCGAGCGCCTCGGCGTTCTGCGCCAAAGTGGAACGGATCGCCTCGCGGCCCTCGTTCAGGCCTTGCGTGAGGGCGACGATCTCGTCCAGCTTTTGCACCGCGAATGACAGCCAGGAGCGCAGTTCGTCATCGAGCTGGGTTTCGCGCCTCACGTCGATCGGCACATGCAGCAAGGAACAGGACGGCGCCACCATCAGGCGCTCGCCGCCTGACAGTTCGGCCAGCTCCTCCAGCGTGCCGAGGGCCGCCTCCAGGTCCGTAATCCAGACGTTGCGGCCGTCTACCACGCCGGCGACCAGCCACTTGTGGGCAGGGACGCCGTGCTGGCGCACCAGCTCCAGGTTCTTGCGGCCGCGCACCAGATCGAGACCCAGCGCCTCCACCGGCAGGTCACGTAGCAGCGGATAAGCGTCGCCGACGTGCCCGAAGTAGGTCTGCAGTATTAGCCGGGCGCCTCCCTTGCTCTGCGACAGGCGACCATAGGCGCGCTCGATCGCCGCCAGCTGCTCGCGCGTGGAATCTCTGACCAGCACCGGTTCGTCCAGCTGGATCCACTCCGCTCCGGCGCTGGCCAGCTCGGCGATCACCGCCGAATACACCTCCAGTAGCGGGTCGAGCAGCTTGTCGAGGGGGTCGAAGTCGTGCTCGCGGACCTTGCCCAGCGAGAGGAAGCTCACGGGCCCCAGCAACACCGGTTTGGCCTCGACGCCGGCCTTTCGCGCCTGGGCCAACTCGTCGAACGGCTTGGAGTTCGCCAGCGAGAACCGCTGGCCGGGGTCGAACTCGGGCACGATGTAGTGGTAGTTCGTATCGAACCACTTCGTCATCTCCATCGCGCCAACGTCCAGACCCTGACGCTGTACCCCGCGAGCCATAGCGAAGTAGACGTCCCGGTCCACCACGCCGCCCTTCCAGCCGTAGCGGGCGGGCACCGCGCCCATCAGGGCCGCGGTGTCCAGTACGTGATCGTAAAAGGAGAAGTCATTGCAGGGGATAAGATCGATCCCTGCCTGCCGCTGGACCTCCCAGGCCTGCCGACGCAGCTCAGACGCCTGGCTCAGCAGGTCCTCAGCTTCGAGCTGACTCTTCCAGTAGGCCTCGGTCGCCCGCTTCAGCTCGCGGTCGGGCCCGATCCGTGGATAACCCAGGTTTGTAGCTAACGCCATCGATTCTTCGTAACTCATTTTGAGGGCTGCACTTGTATTTCCGACGGCAGGCGCGATCCCACCGCCGAACCGGCATTTTCGCCGTACGGTTTATTGCGCCGCAGACCTCTGAGCGCAAGGGGGCACAGACTTGCCGAACGGACACGCCACGACTAAGCTGGGCCCGGCGTGGAGATTAGGCGTCAACGACGGCACAGAGGAAAGGTAACCGGCTTGGCGAATCGCACCTCCCCGTTGGTCGAGATCCATTTTGCCCTCTGGGCCGTGCTCGCCGTGCCTCTCGGTTTCGCCGGACTGTTCTTCCTGCTGCCTGGCCTGATGTTGGTCGAGGCGATCACTCTGCAAGCGATCGCGGGGATCCTGCTCGCCTATATCTGGAACCTCACCCGGTACCGGCGCGCCGCCTGGCTCTTCGGCCTGCTCCTGCACGCTGGGCTCTTGATCGGAGCCTTCTATTACGTGCCCCTCTGGCCCGATCTCCTGGCCGTTCCTCTTGCCGCCGCCAACCTGTACTCGTTGCTGGTGCTCGCCGTGCACCACAACCTGTGGACGGCGGCCGCTCGGCGAGCGCCTCATCCTGCCCGAAGATCTGCTTGAAGGCAAGTTCCCGAAGCTGGACGGGACTTCGAGGCTGCCCAGCCGGGATTTCACTCGAACCGGTTCCCACCCAGCTCAAAGAGCGGGCGACCCGTTTTATCGCTTGTTCAGGGTGAGGGCGAAACGAGGGTCAGTATGGACCTTTGCGCGGCGTGCCGACGATGAGGACGTCCCTCAGCGGCACCAGCGGGAAGGTCGAGGCGTAAAGGGCGTAGCTGAAACCGAACAGCCCCAGAAAACCCAGGGTCACCAGTAACTCAATCCAGCCCATCGGCACGCCGCTACCCTCCCAGATGGAGGGAACCACCATGTTGAAGCGCTCCAGCCATAGCCCCAGCAAGATGAGCCCGGCTACCGCGGCCAGATAGGGCGGGATCGTCTTCACCCTCTGCCACAGCAGCAGTAGGAACGGCGCCACGAAGACGCTGGCGAAGAAGAGGGTGGAGAGAATCGTCCAGGGAGCCTCGGTTCTCGTCTCGATGAACAGCGTCTCCCTCGGCAGGTTGCCGAACCAGATCGGCAGGTACTGGGAAAACCAGAGGTACGCCCAGAAGATGCAAAACGCGAAGATCAGCTTTCCGAGGTCGTGCCACTGGTTGGAGGCGAAGAAGTCGAGGCCCAGGTAGCGCCGGAACAGCGTCGCCATCACCGCCAGCCCGGCCAGCGCCGACAGCCACGCCCCTACAAAGAAGTAGGCCGGGAAGAGGACCGAGAGCCAGCCGGGCAGCAGCGACATGATCAGGTCCACGGCCATCCCGCTGAGCACGATCACGTAAGCGAGGGCGAGGGGCGGTGAGAGCCTTGCCAGGATACGGCGCGAGCGGGCCGCCTCGTTCTCCACGCCACCGAAGTCGCGCCCGATCCACTCGGCCAGGCGGCGTCGCCAGCCGCTGAGCTGTCGGGCCACGGCCGGCATGTCGGGGCGCAGCGAGTAGTAGATGAAGACGAAGCAGAGACCGTAGAGCAGCAACAAGAAAATCGCGCCGCGGCCGAACAGCCCTCCCACGCTGAACCAGGCCGCGGGAAGGGGGTGACCCTCGATGTTTACGGGGTTGCCGATCCATGGGAAGATCCGACCGTGGCCCAGGTAGAGAAGCAGGAAGAGAACGTAGGAGACGGGAAGAAACGCGCCAAACGCCTGGGCGATGCGGTGCATCCCCTTCCCCCAGTGTCCCTTAGCGATCTGCATCGCGGCCCCGAACAACACGCCGGCGGCCGCTAGCCCGGAGAAGAACAGGAAGTTGACCAGGTAGGCCTGCCAGGCGCGTCCCGGCGCGACGGACAGGCCCAGGACGAAGCCGATCAGACCCAGCGCCACCAGGAGTCCGAGCCCCAGGGAGAGGCGGCTCGAGATGCGGCCGGGCACGCGACTCAAGATGTCGCTTTCGCTGCCGCCGTGGGTTTCCGCGTGCTTCCGTTCCACCATGGCCGTCGGTCGTCTATTGGGCTGGCTCTGCGGCCACCCGCTGCAGTTCGCGGACGTAATTCACGATGTGCCAGCGCTCGGCTTGCGGCAGGCGCCGGTAGTTAGGCATCAGGCCGCGACCCGCCGAGATTACTCCGAAGAGGTATCCGTCTGTGTAGCCCCGAGCCCGATCGGTTACCAGCATGTTGATCAGACCCCGCGGGTAGGGGCCCTCGATACTGCCACCGCCGCGTCCCTCGGGGCCGTGACAGACGCTGCAGAGGATGTCGTAATTCTCCTTGCCGAGCTCCAGCGACACCGGGGTCGCCGGAACCGGGTTGGGGATCGCGTTATAGTCGTCGGGTAGCGCCAGGAGCGGGACGCCGGCACCGGCGGAAACGGTTCCCTCAGGGGGCATGCGCGGTGCATCCTCGTAGGGCTCGATCGCCACCTGGTCTCGCATGTTGCTGAACCAGGACACCTTCCCGATGGCGTCCTCGATCTCCGTTCCGCGGCAGCCGCCGAGACCGAGCGCGCTGATCGCCGTGAGCGCGGTGAGCCCGGCGTAGGCCATCCGTCTATTTCTCAACGCGCACCTCCCCCGGCCCGTAGCTGCGGAGCACGTCCTCCACTTTGGCCGAGCGGCTGGTATCGCAGATCACGTGCAACGCGAAGCGGTCGTCGGTATAGGCAGGATCGTGCCACGCCGGAAGCTTGCGAGCCGGCATGCGGTTGTGGAGCAGCATCCCGATCAGAGCCGAGATCCCGGCGAAGAGGATCGTCATTTCGAAGGCGATGACGACGTACGCCGGCACCGAAGCCAGCGACTTTCCGCCCACCACCAGGGGGTAGTAGTAGGACGACCAGATCGTGATCAGGAAGCCGGAGATGCAACCGGTCAGACCGCCGAGCAGCGCGTAGCGCCGCACCGGACTTGGCGGCTTGCCTAGAGCTTCCTCGAGTTCGTGCTCCATGATCGGGCCGGTGACCTGCATGTCCTCGCAACCTTCCCGGCGGAGCGAGCGCACCGCGCCCGCCAGCGCGTGGATATCGTCGTAGGTTGCCGTGACTGCGAAACGGGTGACCATGCTACACGTCTTCCTTCTTGTCGCCGGGGCTCCAGACGCCTTCGGCGATGGACTCTCTGACCTCGGCGATCGAGATGACCGGCAGCGCTTTGGCAAAGAGCATGAACCAGAGCAGGAACCAGGCGAAGCTTCCCGCCGTGATCGACAGCTCGACCCAGCTCGGCTTGTAGAGCCCCCAGGCGGCAGGGTTGTACTCGTGGGCCAAGGAGCTGACGATGATCACGAAGCGCTCGTACCACATCCCGATGTTCACGAAGATCGAGATCACGAACATCGCCGCGATGCTCCGTCGGATCTTTCGGAAGAAGCAAAGCAGCGGGATGAGCACGTTGCACGTCGTCATGATGGCGAACGGCCCGGCGTAGGAGCCGACGGCGCGCCAGCGGAAGCTCTCCCACTCGGCGGGGTCGCCGGAGTACCAGGCCATGAAGTACTCGGCCACGTAGGCGTAGCCCACGATCAGCGACGTGAGCAACAGCAGCTTCGCCATGTTGTCGAAGTGGTACTCGGTGATGTAGTCCTCCAGCCCGAGCGCCCAGCGCAGCGGGACGGCGAGGGTAATCACCATGGCGATCCCGGAGAAGATGGCGCCGGCCACGAAGTAGGGCGCGAAGATCGTCGAGTGCCACCCCGGCGTAATCGCCATGGCGAAGTCCCAGGAGACCACGCTGTGCACCGAGAGGACGAGAGGCGTGGCGATGGCCGCCATGTACAGGTAGGCGCGGCGGTAGTTCTTCCACTGGCTGTCGGTCCCCTGCCAGCCTAGCGAGAGCAGCCCGTAGACCGTTTCCTTGAATCGCGCCATCCGGCCGCTCAGCCCGCGCATCTTATCGCGAATCGATGCCATGTCGGGGATCAGACCCGAGTACCAGAAGAGGAGGCTGATCGTGAAGTAGGTGCTGATGGCGAAGAAGTCCCAGATTAGCGGGGAGCGGAAGTTGGGCCAGAGCAGTCGCTGGTTGGGATAGGGTGCCAGGAAGTAGAAGTACCAGACGCGGCCCAGGTGAATGATCGGGAAGAGGCCGGCCGTCATCACAGCAAATATCGTCATCGCCTCCGCCGCCCGGTTGATCGTAGTGCGCCAGCCGGAGCGGAGCAGATAGAGGATGGCGGAGATCAGGGTGCCGGAGTGGGCGATGCCGACCCAGAAGACGAAGTTGGTGATATAGACGCCCCACATCACTGGGTGGGTGATGCCGGCCACGCCCATGCCAACCTTGATCTGGTAGATCCAGGCGAAACCCGCCCAACCCAGCACGGCGAGCAGAACGACAATCATGGACCGGTAGCGCCAGTCGGGCTCCCAGAGCGCCCCGATGATGTCGCGGCCTACACGCGCGAACGGAGACCTTGCCGGAGGTGCGACCGTCGCCATCTAGGCTTCCTCCCCCGTTCGCGCCACGTCCTTCAAGTAGGTGATCGCGGGTCGCGCGTTCAGTTCGCCCAGTACGTGGTAGGCGCGGCCGTTGCGCGCCAGCCGCGACACCCGGCTGTTCGGATCGCGAAGGTTGCCGAACACAATCGCTTCGGCGGGGCAGGTCTGAGCGCACGCCGGCACGACCTCGCCGTCCTGCACGTCGCGGCCCAGCGCGTTCGCATCATTGCGCGCCTTCATGATGCGCTGCACGCAGAAGGTGCACTTTTCCATCACGCCCTTCTGACGCACCGTCACGTCCGGGTTCAGCTGCAGGTTGAGTGGATACGGGTACTCGTATTCGAACCACTCGAAGCGACGCACCTTATACGGGCAATTGTTCGAGCAGTAGCGAGTGCCGACGCAGCGGTTGTAGACCTGGATGTTCAGGCCCTCGGGGTTGTGATAGGTGGCGTACACCGGACAGACGGGCTCGCAGGGCGCGTTGCCGCAATGCTGGCAGAGCATCGGCAGGTGCACCACATGCGGGCTTCCCGACTCACCTCCGTGTCCGCCGCCGTGATCTTCTTCGGAGATCACATGCTCCTGATAGCTGTCGATCCGCACCCAGGCCATCTCGCGGCCCTGGGCACACAGCTCTTCGCCGACCACGGGGATGTTGTTCTCAGCATAACACGCCGTCACGCAGGCGGAGCACCCGATGCAGCTGGACAGGTCGATGGACATCCCCCAACGGTAGGGGCTCTTGGGGTCGGCATCCTCGGCGGCATCCACCAGCGCCCCGGGGTCGTGCCGCAGCGCCTCGCTCGCGTGCTCTTCTTCCTCCCGCGCCAGCGCCAGGCTTACGACCTCCGCGATCTCGCGGCCCAGATCGTCGTCCGAGCCCTGGGTCCGAACTAGGCGTGCCCGCCGGCCCGTGGCCGTTAGCGAGGCGCGGGTGGTGAGCCATGCCGAGCCGCCCGAGGCCCCGTCCGCGGCGGCGGGCAGCAACGCCAACGGGTTCACGCCGCGCCCGCTCGCCCAACGGCCGTAGGCGGTGTGTCCCTGGCCGGTGGGAAGAGCCACGACGTCGGCACGGATAAGGTCGTGGACGTACGCGGCGACCTCGAGTCGGCCGTGTGGTGTGCTGACTTCCAGCACATCGCCGCTGCGGACTCCAAGCTGATCGGCTGTCTGGGGGTGAATCTCGATCCACGAGTTCCAGACGATCTTGGTGACGGGGTCGGGCAGCTCCTGCAGCCATGGCCGATTGGCCGCGCGCCCATCGTAGAGCGTGGGCGACGGGTAGACGAGCAGGACATACGATGCACGGTCGCCGCCCTCCAGCGTCGGCTCGTCGAAGTCGACTCCCGCCACGGCGCGGTTGAGCGTGACCGGCTCCGCGGCCACTTCGCGCCAGACGCCGCCGCGCGACAGCGCGGCCCGCCAGAACTCCTCGAAGCTTTCGCGTACGGCGAGTTCACGGTGCACCGTTCGCCAGGCATCCTGCAGGTAGGAGCGGTAATCCGGTTGCTGAAAACGCTCGGCGGCCACGTCCCCGATACGGGCAGCCAGCGAGATCAGAACAGCCCCGGTTGCCCGCGTGTCGAAGAGCGGATCGATCGTCGGCTGCATTAGAGTGCGAACGCCGATTTCCGGTTCGTGGTCGCCCCAGCTCTCGAGCGGGGTGTGATCGGGGAGGATGAGATCGGCGACGGCCGCCGTCTCGTCCATGAAGCTCGCGAAGCTCACCACGAGGTTCACGTTGCCCAGCGCTTCCGCGAAGCCGAGAGCGGGCGGCAGCGTGTGGACGGGATTGCAGCCGTGCACCAGAGCGACTTCGACTTCCCCGGCTCTCATTCTCTCTGCCGCTTCGGCCAAACGGCCCGGTCCCGCCGCCCGCTGACGCAGCACGTTGGGTCCGAAGCGCACGGTCCGACCCACGTTGCCCGCCGCGTAGTTGAGCAGGTTGACGGCGACATGCGTGGCCGTGGCGTTAGCGCCGCTCAGCTCCGTGCCAGGTGGCAGCGCCAGGCTGGAGGGTGCGTCTCCGAACTCATGGGCCAGGCGGGCGATCGTTTCAGCGGGAACTCCGGCTGCTTCGGCCACCCGCTCCGGAGTGAACGGCTCGACGATCGGGCGGATCGCTGCCGCCCGCTCGCCGGCCCTGCCCTCGGCAATCAACACGCGCGTCATCGCGAGAGCCAGCAGCATCGCGCCGGTGGCGTGAGCCGGTACCCATTCGTCGGCGTTGGTCGCGGTGAGCGAGCGCCGCGGCCCGACGAAAACGAAGCGTCCTTTGTGTCCCTGGCGGAAACTCTGGGATCGGGAAAACAGCCGGGCGTAGTGGACGGGCGATATCCAGGTCTCGAGGAACCCGGCGCCGAAGGCGAGAATCAGTTCCGCCTGGTCGAGTTCGTAACGAGGGATCGCCGCCTGACCGAAGGTCAGACGATTGGCCTCACGCAACGGCTCCAGATCAAAGCTCTCGTGGATCAAGCGGTTCGTCGAGCCGATCGCCTCCATCCAGGCGTCGAAGAGGCGATCGAGCGTACCGTGGGCACCGTCGGTGAGCAGGTAGAGTCGGTCGGCCCGGCCGCCGGCGCGAAGCTGGTTGATACGGCCGGCCAGCAGCGTCTCGGCGTCCTCCCACGATACGGGTTCGAATTCCCCGTTGGCGCCCCGGCGCAGCGGCCCGGTGATGCGGTCGGGGTTGTACAGTCCCTGCAGCGAGGCCTGTCCCCGGGCGCAGAGACGGCCGGCGTTCACCGGGTGGTCGGGGTTTCCCTCGACTTTGATGGGGCGTCCCTCTCGGACCTTGACGTGCACGCCGCACCCGGCGGGGCACTCTCGGCAGGCGCTCGCGTAATAGGTCGGGATACCGGGGATGATCTCTTCGGGCTGCACGAGATACGGGATCAGCTTCTGCGCCCGCTCTTGGGCGCAGCCGATCAGCCCGGTGCCGGCACCGCTCAGCCCGAGGACCTTGAGGAAGTCGCGACGTTTTATCCCCGACATCGAGATAGAGTTTCCTGTTTATGCGGGTCGGCGCGGAGCGGCCGCCTCGCTCAGTAGTGACAGGCCACGCAGTCGATCGGCCCCGCCAGCACGCCGTACTGCGAGTCGATCGATCGCGGATAGAGCCCGTGAGCCTCGCGCCCCGGCCGGTCGAATTCCCGGGCGTTGTCCGCGGCCTGGGCCAGCTTCGCCTCGTCCTCTTGCGCCTCCCAGTGGCACTCCAGGCACCAGCCCATAGTCAGGGGCGACCATTGCCAGAGGACGTCGTGCTCCTCGACCTTGCCGTGGCACTCCTGACACTCGACCTCGGCTCGGACGTGCCGCCCGTGATTGAACTGGACGTAGTCGGCCAGCTTGTAGATCCGCTCCCAGGGGATCGGCTCGCCCCGTTCGTCGTAGCCCCGCAGCTTCTGGATCTCGGTGCTCGCCGCCTTGACCACGCGATGACACCCCAGGCACAACTCGACAGTCGGCATGGGCGCGACCGGCGACCGGTCGGTGTTCGTGTGGCAGTAGAGGCAGTCGATCTCGAACTCGCCTGCGTGGCGACGGTGGCTGAAGAAGACAGGCTGGGCGGGACCCGCGTCCCAGCCCACGAGCGTGTCGGGGTCCAGCGAGAACTGCGCACCCTGCACGCTCACAGCCGCCGCGATCAGATTCGAACCGCCGCGGCCCCCCTGAGCTCGAACGGTGAACGCGGCCAGCGCCAGGAAGGCGCCGCCAAAGAGAGTCACCGCGAGCAGGGTGGAAAGTCGCTGCATTTTCTCCCGGAGCGAGCGAAAAATGTGACAAAGGCCGGGCTGAGACTACGACCGGGTTCGGTAGGCGTCAAGAGCGCGCGCGGCTCCAAACTCGCGGCGTTCAGAGCCTCCGAACCTGTGGTGGGCTGTCCACAGCTCGAGGTCCGCTGTGAGCCGCGATGGGCAAGCCGCTTGCACCTCGGAAACAGGCGTCTTCCGCTGGGAACAGGCATTACGCGTGGTGCCCGCGGCCGGCGGGAGCCCCGCACGACTCTTGCCGACTTGGTCTCGACAGGTCACGGGCCCGACCGCTTATATCGGCGGCGGGCTTTGCAGAACGGAATGCAGCGGCTCACGGGAGACAGGGGCAGAGCTCGGAATGCAAGCCCCGGATTCGACAGGAACGAAGCGTCTCGGCATCAACCGCTCGGCTGCGGTAGGGGTCGCCCTCGCCCTGTTTCTTCTGTGGTGGGCCCTGCGCGACGTGGCGTTCGCCGACGTCGCCGCGCGGGTCCGGGACGTGCGGCTGCTTTCGTTCTTCGGGTCGGTGGCGCTCGCCGTCTTGGCGCAGCTCGTTCTACGCCCTCTACGCTGGCAGCATATGCTGCGCCCCAACGGACGGAGCTTGCCCTATATGGCTCTCTTCCACGCCACAGCGGCAGGGGCGATGGCAAACTGCCTGCTTCCAGCTCGGGCCGGCGAGTTCGTTCGTGCTTACGCGGCGCGCGAACTAACGGAGTCTCGCTTTTCCACGGCCTTCGGGTCGATCGCGGTGGAACGAGTGATGGATGGCCTCACCCTCGTAGCCTTCTTGGCCCTCGTTCTCGCTGCTGGCGACTTCGGCGACGGTGGAAAGGTGGGTGGCCTTACTCTGACCGGCATCGCCGCGATCGGGGCGGCGGTGTTCGGTCTGGCCCTGCTGGGTTCGCTTCTGGTGGTCTGGAAGCCGGGGGCGGTACGCTGGCTGAGCGCAAAGGTAGTCGAGCCGTTACTGCCGGGGCGGCTAGCGACCCGCCTGAGTCAGATCCTTGAAGGGGTCATCGAGGGGTTCGACTCCCTGGGCAACGTGAACCGCACCTTGACCGTGATCTTCTGGTCGATGGTCCTCTGGGGCGTCAACGCCCTGAGCATCTGGCTAGGACTGATCGCCTTCGACATTTCGGTCCCTTGGACCGCGGCGATCATCGTGCAGTCGCTGCTGGGCTTCGCAGTGGCCATTCCGTCCTCACCCGGCTTCTTCGGGCCCTTCGAGGCGGCCGGGAAAGCGGCGCTAGCGTTATATGGGGTGGACGCGTCTCGTGCCCTGGCTTTCTCGGCCCCGTATCACCTCTTCGCCTTCGTCGCCCCGGTGACGCTGGTCGGCCTGTGGTCGCTCTCTCGAACGGGGCTGAGGATATCGAAGTTGAGTCGGTCGAAGGCGGAGGCCACCCCACCGAGCCCGCCGGTCAGCGTCGCCGGAGCTGCTGGCTCTCCACCGCAGCCTCCAGGGCACGGGTGGCGATCCAGGTTTGGGCCGCCTGGTGGCGACGTCCCCAAGCGCCGTACTTGAGCTGGCTCTCTAGCAGGCGATCCACCGCCCGCATAATCATCCTGAGCGCCAGCGGATGATCGATCTCCAGCAAGGCCTCGACTACAAAAAGGAGCTCGACGTTGGGCCAGGTGCCGTCCGACTCCTGAGCGCCGGCCAACGTCTCCAGCCCCGCTTCAACCTCGCCGAGAACCGCGCCCTCCACCCAGGCCAGCGCCTGTAGCGCGCCCACCAGCACCGCGGGTGTATACGTTCCGCCGTAGTCCAGGTACAGCGGCACGCTCCGCAGCCCCGACACGGAGGCGGCCGTGCGGGGATCAGCGGGACGAGCCCGGAGAAGCACCCGCAACGCGCGCTCCGAGGCCAAGAGCCGCGCGCCCACGTCCGACGTCACCGCCTGACCGTTCGGCAGCGTGATCTCCTGCGATTCGTCCGGTGGACCGGGACTGAAGAAACCACTCAAGTAATGTTCGCAGATCCGCTGCTCGTGCCGTGCCGGTGTACAGCCCGCGCCGAACGACCCCTCCCGATCCCTTCGCCCGTAAAGCCAGTCGAGCCCCCGCTGGACCGCCGCCGATTCGGGTGACTGCCCCAGGTCGAGGAGCTGCCACAGCGCCTCCGCCGAGGCCGCCAGACTACCGTCCTCCCAGCTCCCCTCCCGGCTCTGCTTCGCCAGCAGGTCACCGCGCAGGTGTCGGCCCAGCTCCGGGGCGCCACGGCCGCTGACGCGGCGGCTGAGGTAGCCGTAATAGTCGCGGCGCTCCCCCAGCCAATCCCGGGCGCGGTCGACGGCGTCCTGGACAGCCTGAGTCGAGGGCTGCTCTTTCTCCTCCTTCTTCTTTGAGGAGCTGCGCCGCTTTTCGGTGGCGGCCTGACCGCGCTTGGCCAATCTCCCTCCCGGTCGTCAAGACGTAAGAATCGACCTAGATTATCACATGATGGCAATCCACGCGAGCCGTGGACCGTATGCGAGCGGAGATCGTAAGCTATGATACGTGCTGAGCTCGTCTCGACGGGCTTCTACGTGCCCGATCGTGTGGTAACCAATCACGATCTGGCCCAGTGGATGGACACCAGCGACGAGTGGATCCAGCAGCGCTCGGGGATCGTGGAGCGCCGCTGGGTTGGCGAGGGTGAGAGCACGTCCGACCTGGCGAAGGAAGCCTCGGCGCATGCCCTGGAGCGGGCCGGTCTGACCCCGGGCGACATTGACTGTCTGATCGTGGCGACGCTGAGCCCCGATCACTATTTCCCGGGTAGCGGCGTGTTTCTACAGCGGAAGTTGGGGATCGCCGGGATCCCCTGTCTGGATGTTAGAAACCAGTGCAGCGGCTTTCTCTACGGCCTCTCGGTGGCCGACGCATGGATCCGCGCCGGCGTCTACCGGCGGATCCTGCTGGTGGGTACCGAGGTTCATTCGAAGGGTCTCGAAAAGTCGACGGCGGGTCGAGACACGGCGGTTCTGTTCGGAGACGGAGCTGGGGCCGTGATCTTGGCGCCGACGACGGATTCGGATCGAGGGGTGTTGTCGGTGCACATTCACGCCGATGGGCGCCACGCGGAGAAGCTGTGGATGGGCGCGCCAGGATCGTATTACGACCCCTGGCTGGTTCCCGAGTATATCGACCAGGGCCTGACCCGGCCGCACATGGATGGTCGGGAGGTGTTCAAGCACGCCGCCGTGAGGATGCCGGAGGTTGTGCGTGAGGCGCTGGAGGCGAACGGCCTCTCTCTGGACGACATCTCAATCGTGATCCCGCATCAGGCCAACCTTCGGATTACGCAGGCGGTGCAGAAAGCGCTCGGTTTGCCAGATGGGAAAGTTGTCAGCAACATCCACAAGTACGGCAACACGACCGCGGCGAGCATTCCGATCGCTCTTCACGAGGCGCTGGAGGAGGGAAGGGTTAGGCGCGGCGATCTGGTCTGCCTCACGGCGTTCGGCTCGGGCTTCACCTGGGGCAGCGCGTTGATCCGCTGGTGATCCGCGTGGCAGGAGGGTGGCGCCCGCCGGGGCGGATCCTCACCGCTTCCGTCGGCACATTCTGCGAACAGTCGATCCAAAGAATTGGAGGAGGAGAAGAGTTTCATATGCACAAGGTCGCAATACGCGCGCTGGCGCTTTGGCTGGCCCTAACCGGCGGCGCTACGGTAGTCGCTGAAGCACAGAATATTGGTGGGCCTCAGGCGGTGACGACCCGGGTGATGATCCGCGTCGTGTCGCGGGACGCGAAGATCATCGGCAGCGGTGTTGGGGGCGCGATGGTGCGGGTTGCGAACGCCCAGACGGGCGAGTTGCTGGCGGAAGGCAAACAGGGCGGGGGCACCGGCGAGACGACGCTGATCATGTCCACACCACACGCCCGCGGCATGACGGTCTACGATACGGAAGGCGCCGCGGGTTTTCTGGCCGAGCTCTCGCTGAGTGAGCCGACGATCGTGAACATCTCGGCCGTCGGACCGCTGGGTCACCCGCAGGCGATCCAATCGGCGAGCAAGCAGATGCTGCTCATGCCCGGCGGTCACATCGAGGGGGATGGGGTGATCCTCGAGCTGCATGGCTTCGTCGTCGAGATTCTGCAGCCTGAACCGCTGGTGCCGGCGGCCGGCACGCTCGGCATCAGGGCCCGGGTCAGGATGATGTGCGGTTGCCCGCTGACGCCGGGCGGAATGTGGAACGCCGATCGCATCGCGATCGAGGCGCGGCTGTGGGCCGACGGAAAGATCGTCGCCCGGTCGGCACTCGCGTTCGCGGGGCAGGAGAGCCTGTTCTCCGGTAAGTTGGCGGTGCCGGCGAGCCAGAGCTGGCGCGATTTGGAGCTGGAGGTCGTGGCCTCGCAGCCGGATACGCAGAACTTCGGGCACCACGTCATCCCACTGGGTGTACGTTGACGCTCCGAACCGCCGGGATAGATTCGGGCTCCCTTCTCCGTCGGGGGTCCCGTGGCCGAGTGGCTA